>JAHECQ010000048.1 GCA_024641625.1 Acidimicrobiales bacterium
CATGGTGGGTTCCTCGTCGTTGTAGGTTTGGGGTCTCGATGGATTCGAAGGTCGGGTCCGCTCACGAAGTCAATGCCTCGAGGGCGTCGTTGGCGAGTCGGTCGGGTGCCTGGAGCGGACCGAAGTGCCCGAGGTCCGCGTGCACCTCGAGGGTGGCATTCCGAAGCGCCTCGTAGGCCGGCATGCCGAGGTTGCCGAACCCCTCGTCGGCACCCTTGCCGATGGTGATCCGAGCGGAGCACTGGGTGATGCGATCGTTGGTGGATACCCGCTCCCCGTCGTAGGTGGCGCCCTCGTCCGCACCGCGGCAGCGCAGACGGACCGTGCCGTCCTCGAGGTCTTCGAACGCGGCGGACACGTAGGCGAGGAGGGCGTCGGCCCGAACGGTGGAGAAGGGCGGCCTGGCGGCAAATCGCTCCATCGCATCGGCTCGGCTGGGAAACACCTCTTTGCGTTTCTGCGCCCCCTGGATCAGGGGATTGGTGCCGGGAGCAAAGGCCTCGCCCGGCCTCCACATGATCGGCTCGTAGCCATAGGCCCGACGGAGCAGACCGGGCCGCAGCGCGTCGGCCAGGAGCAACATGGCGGCGCCGACCGAATGACCGACGCCGTCGAGGGTGCCGTGCTCGATCCCGAGGTGGTCGACGGCGGCCAGCACGTCGAGCGCCAAACGATCCCACCCGAACTCGTCGTTGTTCGGGCGAGTGCTCCAGCCGTGGGCCCGCAAGTCGGGGGCCCACACGGTGTAGTGCTTCGTCAGAGGGGTGACGAACGGGGTGTAGGTTCGGGCATTGAATCCGGTGGCGTGGACGAACAGCACGGGCGGCCCGTCGCCCCCCAGATGATGGAGGGCAACGGATACACCGTCGACGGACTCGACGTACTGAGGCTCGGGGAAGTCGGTACTCACGGTCCCTGTGTAACCGATGATGATCGAACGTTTGGAATCAGGGACGGTCGCCGAACTCGGGTCGTTCGGTTCGCGTTCGCTTGAGCTCCCAGAAACCCTGCACGTTCATCATCGCGATCAGGGCATCCCAGAGGGCCAGGGAATCCTCGGTGGGCGGAACACGGGTGATGACCGGGCCGAAGTACGCCTGCTTGACGCCGTAGCGATCATCGAAGGCAATGATGGGTGTGCCGATGTCCTCGCCGGCCAGATCGATTCCGATGGCTTGACGTTCGCGAATCGGCGCGTCCCACTGCTCGTCGTCGGCCGCGGCTGCGTGTGCCGGATCGAGCCCGACGGCGGTGAGCGCATCGGCCAGATCGAACTCTCGGTCCTTGTCGTGATGAATCCGCCGCCCGAGCTCCCAGTAGAACTCGCCGATCGGCCCGTCGCCCTCGGCTGCTCGCACCGACTCCATGACCCGCAACATGCGATGGGTGCTGTAGTAGACGTCGTACCGCTCGTTGTCGGGCTGCACGTCGTTCTTGAACATCAGGCTGATCGGCTGCCAGGTGACCTGGACGTCACGGTTGGGTACCACTTCGTCGACGACCCAACGGGCCGTCACCCAACACCATGGTCATATGGGGTCCACCCAGAAGTCGATGTTCATGGGTCGAGTCTGTCAGTCTGAGGCCACCGATGCACGACGAGCGTGAGGTCTTCAGTCACGGACCTCCGCCAGGAAGTCGTCGATCATCTGGTCCAGGTCGAAGTGAGGCTGCCAACCCCACTCCTGGCGGGCGACGCTGTCATCGATGATGAGGTTGCGGGAGAGGCTGAGCGCGGCGGCCGGATCGGGTTCGAAGGTGATCTTCGCGTCGGGGATCCGGGCGAGAACGGCATCGGCCAACTGCCCTGCGTTGGGTGTCGGCCGAGGTCCATCGACGAGGTAGTTGATGGATTTGATGGCGTCGTCGGGCGCTGCGGCCAGATCGAGGGCGGCCATGGCCGCGTCCTTGTAGTAGAGCACCGGGATGACCGTTTCCCGTCCGGTCCACACGGTGAAGGGTTCGCCCTTGGCGGCGTGTTCGATCATCCAGCTGGTGTACTGAGCGAGGCTTTTGGTGGTGACGCCCGGACCGACGATGGACGGATAGCGCAAGCCGCGGAAATCGAGGCCGTAGCGAGTGCGATAGTAGGAGCCCAGGTTCTCGGCGAACACCTTGGTGACGCCGTAGATGGTGTTCGGCCGCTGGAGACTGAGGTCGGTCACCGGTCCAGGTCCGAGGTCCCGGCCGTAGGTGCCGATGCTGCTGGCGAAGATGATCTGCTCGGTACCCGCCAGCCTTGCCTCCTCCAGGAGCCGCATCACGCTGATGGCGTTGGCCGCCAGAAGCGCCTGCGGGTCCGCCTCGCCGGGTCCGGTGAGCATTGCTCCGAAGTGATAGATCTGCGTGGGCTTCACGCTCTGGATCAGGTGGGCAATGGCGTCGGTGTCGGCCAGGTCGAGCTGGTGCAGGGTGGCGCTCTCGGCGACGGGGCCCAATCGATCGAAGTTCGAGGAACGGTGGGCGAGGTGCAGCGGCCCGTCGCCCCGATCGTGGATGACGCGGGCGATCTCGGCCCCGATGAACCCGGTGCCCCCGGTGATCAAGATGCTCATGGGTGCATCTTGGCACGGGAGATGCGCGCGACCTCTACTCGGTGACGCCGATGGCCGGCGGAATGAGACCCACGAGCGTCTCCCAGACGTCGATCTCGCAGCCGTTGACCCGGGTGATGGTGGCGTCGATGGTCTGGTCGTCGATCTCGCCGGTGATGAACGCCTCGTCTGGGCCGCCGTAGATCTCGGTGCACATTTGATCGACGGGCGGCCCATCCGTGAGCCGGGCCATGATGGCCGGATCCTCGAGCAGCCGACAGCCGATCGCTCCGTCGACGCCCCCGACCTCCGGGGTGACAGGAAAGGCGTCGCCGAAGCAACCGACGTCGTAGACGATGTCGGCTTCGAGGTCGGGATGGCCGACGACGATGTGGAGGCTCCCGATGGCTGCTCCCGCTCCGGGAAGAAAACGGTTCTGGTCGCCGGAGTCCGAGCTCGCACCGGCTGGGCCTGCATTGTCGTCGCTGCCGTCGGAGCCGCAGGCTCCGAGGAGCAGTGCCGCCGAGCAGAAGGCCAGCGGTGCCAAAATCGAGAGGGTCGTTCGGACCATGAGGGATCTGTCTCCTGTCGGGGATCACCACCGCGCAGGGTGGTCGAGGCCGGGGTGGTCGAGGCCGGGGTGGTCGAGGCCGAGGGTGGTCGAGGCCGGGGTAATCGAGGCCGGGGTAATCGAGGCCGGGGTAATCGAGATGGTAGGTGAAGATGGTCGAGGGTTAGGACGTCCTCGCCCGGCGCTCTGGTTCCCGCATTCGTTGAAGACCTCCAACCGTGTGCGGAAATGGTCCGCCAGGCGGGGTCAGGTGCACTCAGTCGGGTGGGGGAGCTCTACAGTCGGCAGCGATGGTTCTTGGTGTCGGCGGAAGCAACAGCGGCGACCTTCGAGCGGATCCGTCGACCCGGTCATTGGATGGCAAGCCGATTCGGCGCTACGAGCCGCCTCGTGGCGACGTCCATCCCGATCGGTCGCTCGGCTGGATCAGGCGTCTGGCGCCGATCGTGCTGGCCCACAAGGGTGCCTTCCTGGGCACGTTGTTCCTGGCGCTGTTGGCCAATCTCCTCCAGGTGGCATTGCCGGCCATTCTCCGCACTGGCATCGACCGTGCATTGACCAGCAGAAGCGAACCATTGGCCAAGTACGTCTGGCTGCTCCTGATCGTGGGTTTGGTCCGGGCGCTCCTGACCCTGATCTATCGCGCCGGGCTCTACCGAACCGCCTTCGGAATCGACAGCGATCTGCGGAACCGGCTCTATGAGCACCTGACCCGGCTGTCGTTCAACTATTACGATCGGGTCCAATCCGGACAGATCATCTCGCGGGCCAACAGCGACATTCGCTCGGTGCAGCTCTTTCTCACCTTTGCCCCGCTGATGTTGATGACACTGGTGATGTTCGTCGTTGCCCTCGGGTACATGCTGTCCATCCATGTCCGGCTGACGCTCGTGGCGGTGCTACCGCTCCCCGGCGTCTACTGGCTCGGTGTTCGGCTGCGCAACGAGCTCTTTCCGTTGTCGTGGATCGTCCAGGGACGTCAGGCCGACGTGGCCACCATCGTCGACGAGAACATCCAGGGTGTCCGGGTGATCCGGTCGTTCGCAGCCGAGCGACGGCAGATCGACGAGTTGGCCCGGGCGGCCACGGCGTTGCGATGGGCCAACATCCGCACCGCCGACACCCGGGCCAGACACAATCCGGTCATCGAGAACCTCCCTCGGCTCGGGATGATGCTGGTGCTCGTCTACGGCGGCCGCCTGGTGATCGATGGCCAGGCCACCCCGGGCACCTTGTTCGCCTTCACCGCCTACGTGACGATGCTCCAGGCCCCGTTTCGCCAATTCGGCCTGTTCCTGATGATGGGCCAACGGGCACGGGCATCGGCCTCCCGCATCTTCGAGATACTCGACGAAGCGCCCGAGATCGTCGACCGGCCCGACGCCGTCGACCTGGTGCTTGCGCGCGGGGAGGTGGAGTTCGATGACGTGTCGTTCGGCTACTCGAGCGGCGGGCAGGTGCTCCGACACCTGTCGATGCGGGTCGAGCCCGGCGAGACGGTGGCCATCGTCGGTCGCACAGGGAGCGGCAAGTCCACCATCGCCCGACTGCTCGCACGCTTCTATGAAGTCGATGACGGCGCAGTTCGAATCGACGGGCACGACATTCGTGATCTGACGCTGCAGAGTCTTCGATCGACCGTGGGGTCGGTTACCGATGAGCCGTTCCTGTTCTCGGTCAGCCTGGCGGACAACATCGCGTACGCGGTTCCCGACGCCCCCCGGTCCGAGATCGAGGCGGTGGCCCGCGCCGCCCAGGCCGACCATTTCATCACCGACCTCCCCGAGGGCTACGACGCGGTGGTCGGTGAACGCGGCTATACGCTCTCGGGCGGACAACGGCAACGGATCGCCATCGCCCGGACGCTCCTGGCCGAACCGGCGGTGTTGGTGCTCGACGACGCAACCAGTGCCATCGACGTCCATGTCGAGGAGCGAATCCACGAAGCGCTCGCCGCTCGGTTGGGCCGCTGTACCACGCTCGTCATCGCCCATCGTCTCTCGACGATTGCACTGGCCGATCGGGTCATTCTGCTCGACGAGGGAAGGGTGGTGGCCAGCGGAACCCATCGGGAGCTCATGGCGACCGAACCGCGCTATGCCGAGGTGTTGTCGCATCTGGAGGGCGCCTCGCCCGAGGACGTCGAGGATCTGCGATGAGCTTCGGACCTCCAGCCGGCTCTCCCTTCGGAGGGCCCTCCGCCGCATCCACGAGCGCCGCTGCCGGACTGCCATTTGCCGGCATGCCCTCGGAGCTGGCCGATCGGGCCGAACGCATCCTGGCCGCCGAACCCGAGCACATCGTGGCCGAGGTGCCGTTCTCGGCTGCGGTGTTCGACCGGGAGCCCTTCACCCTGCGCCGCTTCCTGCGCGGGCATCGACTGGGTCTCCTGGGCGCTGTCGCTCTGGTCGTGTTCGAGACACTCTCGCTGCAGGCGGGTCCGCTGCTCACCCAGATCGGACTCGACCGGGGCGTCGCACCCGGGAATCTCGAGGTGCTGTGGTGGGTCGGGGTGGCCTACTTCGTTTCGGTCGTGCTCAACGTCGTGACCTCGGCCTGGAGAGTGGCCTACACAGGTCGGCTGAGCGAGCGTTTGATGTACGAGCTTCGACTGCGGGTGTTCTCGCACTTCCAGCGCCAGTCCCTCGACTTCTTCACCGGCGAGAAGGCGGGTCGATTGATGACCCGCATGACGAGTGACATCGAGGCGTTGTCCGCACTCTTCCAGGATGGGCTCGTGAGCCTGGCGGTGCAAGGGTTGACCTTGGTGATCATCACCGTGGTCCTCTTCGTGCTGAATCTGAAGCTTGCGATCGTCACCCTGCTGGTCGTGCTGCCTTCGATGGGCGTCCTCACGCTCTGGTTCCGCGGGGCGAGCGAACGCGGCTATGGCCGGGTCCGGGACAGGATCGCCGAGGTGCTCTCCGACCTGTCGGAGAGCCTGGCCGGCATACGGGTCATCACCGCCACCAACCGACAGCAGTTCAACGTGATCCAGCATGCCAACGTCGTGGGGGAGCATCGAGACGCCAATCTGTATGCATCCACGGTCGGCGCAATCTACGGCCCGGCGAATGAGGCCGTCGGCGTGGTCGGCCAGGCCATGCTCCTGCTCATCGGAGGTCGCATGGTGCTGAACGGCACGCTCACCGTTGGTGAGCTGTTCGCGTTCTTGTTGTACCTCACGTCCTTCTTCGCGCCGATCCAACAGCTGGTTCAGCTGTACAACACCTACCAGCAGGGGCAGGCCGCCGTGCTCAAGCTGCGCGACCTGCTGGCGACCGAACCCTCGACGGTGGAGCGGATGGATGCCGCGACGCTGCCACCCATCGACGGACGCATCGAATTGCGCAACGTCACCTTCGGTTACGACGCCGGGCAGCCGGTGTTGCATGGCTTGAGTCTGACCATCGAGCCGGGGGAGACCGTGGCCGTGGTCGGCCCCACCGGAGCCGGGAAGTCGACGGTGGCCAAACTCGTCACCCGGTTCTATGACCCTGACGAGGGCGCGGTGTTGATCGATGGGCACGATCTGCGAGACGTGACCTTGCACTCGCTGCGACGACAACTCGGCGTCGTACCCCAGGAGCCGTTCCTGTTCAACGGCACGATCGGCGAGAACATCGCGTTCGGGCGTCCCGATGCCGACCCCGAGGAGATCGAGGAGTCCTGCCGGTTGGTCGGCCTCGGTGACCTCATCGATCGTCTGGATGCAGGCCTCGACTCGCTGGTTCACGAACGGGGCTCGTCGTTGTCCTCGGGCGAACGACAGTTGCTGGCCCTGGCTCGGGCCTTCCACGCTCGACCACGGGTCCTGGTCCTCGACGAAGCGACGTCGAACCTCGACCTGCTGACCGAGTCGGTGATCGAACGCGCGTTGGACGTCGTCCTCGAGGGCCGCACGGCGATCGTCATCGCCCATCGGTTGGCGACGGCCATGCGGGCCGATCGCATCGCCGTCGTCGACGGTGGGCGCGTCATCGAACTGGGTACCCACGAGGATCTGGTGGCGGCTGGTGGTGTCTATGCCTCGATGTACGACACCTGGTCGGCCCACAGCTGATCGGTCGTCGGGATCAGGTCGCCGTCGTCGGGATCAGGTCGGCACAGCACGGGCTGGTCGGACGAAAACGAGGACACCCCCGGCTCGCCGTGGGCCGAAGCCTCTCGGGTGCCGGGGGTGTCGGGTTCGGTCCGAGCATCCACCCTCGTCGATCTCAGCGGGTTTACCGTAGGTTTCGACGTTTCCACTTCCCGTCGAGTCGGCCTCGGCGGGAAGTTCCATGTTCACCGCTCCACGCAAGGGCCTGGGCCTTCGGGCGAAGCGGGGGTGGTCGGCTGGCGGGCATTCCACCGAGTGGTTACTCATTCCTGACTCAGGTGTCTGGTGATTCGGAGAAGGCGCTCGTTCATTCCGTTTGGTTCCCACTCGGCCCCGAAGGACGTGGTGTGTTCCATCTCGGGATTCGAGACACGCTCTCCTCGGCGCCGTCGCCCTGAGGTGAACCCATCAAACACCGCGTGAACCGAAAGGGTCAAGCGGTTTCTCCGTTTCCCCAGGGTTATCCGCAGGATTTCTCCTCCGTCCTCAGACTCGAGCCTGTTACCCACTGGTTATCCACCGTTACCTCACAGGTGGACCCGACGCGATCGCGTGTGCCTGGGCCCGATGTCGGATTCAGTGCGTGTGGTCGTGCCCGTGGTCGTCGAGCACCAGGAGTTCGGTGTCGTGCCGGTGGTGGGTGTGATCGCCGAGCAACCTCGGACCGAAGGCTTCCCGCAGCCCGGCCGGCGTGAGCACCGCGTCGGGTGTCCCGATGGCCACGAGGCGTCGTGCGAGCAGCGCAACGGCATCGCAGTGGCGAGCTTCGTCGAGATGGTGGGTCGAGATGACGACGGTGGTGCCCTTGGTCGTCTCGCCTTCGATCATCTGCAGGATCAACTCCTGACTCGGGAGGTCGAGGCCGGTGATGGGTTCGTCGAGGAGCAGGACCTCGGGTTGCTGCGCCAGCGCCTGAGCGATCATCACCCGCTGACGCTGGCCGCCCGACAGCTCATCGAAGGAACGATCCAGCAGATCGGTGACGGCCATTCGACCTGCGGCGTCGGCCATCGATGCTCGGTCGGCGTCGGTGAAGCGTCCCCACCAGCCCGTGGAGCGGTATCGGCCCATGCGGAGGACTTCACCGGCGGTCAGCGGAAGCCAATTGCCCTCCGGACCGTGTTGTCGCACGTAGGCCACCGGCGGGAGTGGGGCGGGTGACACTCGGCCCGACGTCGGTTTGATCAGTCCGGCGAACACGTTGAGCAGCGTGCTCTTGCCCGAGCCGTTCGCCCCGATGAGTGCGAGCGACCTCCCGGCCCGGAGCTCGAGATCGATGGCGTCGAGCGCCCGCAGCCGACCGAAGTCGACCGTGACCCCCTCGAGCCTCATGCGTAGGTCGTGCCCGGCGTCGGTCCCCATCGAGTGCAGCCTAGAGAACGTCGGCCCGGCACACGTCGCCTTGGCACACGTCGGCCCGGTGCGTGCCGACCGGACAGCGGGCTCGCCGGGATGCAATCGAGTGGTCGTCCTGGTCGGCCCTCCGTCCGGCTACGTTCCAGGACGTGGGTGATGAGTCGGGGAAGATCGTCGGACGGGTCATCGGCATCGAGGATGCGACACCGCTCGAGTTCTGGGTGGCGGTCGATCCGAACCACACCCTGCAGCTCGACGACGTCGTTGCCCTCGAACGTCGGCTGCCCGATGGCCTGGTGGTGAAGATGTACGGGCTCGTCACCCAGGTTCGCGCCCGCCACGAGGGTGCACGGTTCCAGAGCGACGTGTTCCTCATCGCCGATGGCGTCCTACCCGCCGAGGTCAGTGAGGCCGCCCTGGTGCAGCCCACGCGGTTCGAGCCCGAGGTGCTGTTGCCGCCGTTGCCCGGCGCGCCCGTTCGTATCGCCACCGAAGCCGAGCGCGACACCGCACTGTCCTTCGACGACGTGCCCCGTCGTTTGCCCGCAGGGCTGTCTCGGAACAACGAGCCGGTCTTCCTCGACCTCGATTTCGTCGATGGGACCAAGGGCGCCCACATCAACATCTCGGGCATCTCCGGTGTGGCCACCAAGACGAGCTACGCCACGTTCCTGCTCTATTCGCTGTTCCATTCGGGCGTGCTCGGGGCCGAGGCCGCCAACACCAAGGCCCTGATCTTCAACGTGAAGGGTGAGGACCTGCTCTTTCTCGATCATCCGAACAACTCGCTGACGGCCGAGGCGGCCGCTCGCTATGAACACGTCGGGCTGAACCCCGCACCGTTCCGGGACGTGGGCATCCTTGCACCGCCTCGCAAGGGTGACCGCAACGCCACACCGGCAACCGGTTCGCGAACCGTGGGCGTCCGGCCGTTCTTCTGGACCATCGAACAGTTCTGTCGGCAGGGTCTGCTGCCGTTCCTCTTCGCCGACGCCGAGGACGAACGCCAGCAGTACACCATCGTGGTGCAGTCGGTCACCGCTCAACTCACCTCGCTGGAGTCCGTGGGTGACGGAGCAGTCCGCCTGGAAGGTCGCACCATTCGTACCTTCGCCGAACTGATCGAGGCCATCGAGGACAAGCTCATCCCCGCCGATGCCGACGACCCGCCCGACCCACGGTGGTCGGGCCGGGCGGTGGGCGCGGGAACGATCAACGCCTTCATTCGTCGGCTGTCATCGGCTCGACGCCACGTCGAGCAATTGATCCGGGCCGACATCGACCACGCCGAGCGCCACTCACTCGATCTCGATGCCCATCAGGTCACCGTGGTCGACATCCACGCACTGCACGATCGAGCGAAACGCTTCGTCGTCGGTGTGGTGTTGCGACAGGCCTTCGATGCCAAGGAGGCCAGCGGCATCGCCAAGCCGCTGCAGTTGGTGGTGCTCGACGAGCTCAACAAATACGCGCCCCGGGACTCGTCCTCGCCGATCAAGGAGATCCTGCTCGATGTGGCCGAGCGGGGACGCTCGCTCGGCATCATCCTCATCGGCGCACAACAGACGGCCAGCGAAGTCGAACGGCGCGTGGTGTCGAACTCGGCCATTCGGGTCGTGGGCCGGCTCGATCCTGCCGAGGCGCGGCGCGACGAATACGGGTTCCTTCCCGCCGTGCAACGACAGCGGGCCACCATCCTCAAACCCGGCTCGATGTACGTCGCCCAGCCGCGGTTGCCGGTCCCGCTGCTCGTCGAGTTTCCCTTCCCTGCGTGGGCCACGCGATCGGCCGAGGCCGGGCGCCCGTCCGATGGAGGGCCGGAGGATCCCTTCGATGGTCTGGTCTGACGCCGGTGTGCGGGTGCGCCCGCCGAGCGCCATACTCGGGGCGGTGAGCGACCCCATTCCCGGCGAGATTCCGTCGTTGGATCTCGATGAACTGCTGAACCCCGACGAGCAACTGCGTTTTCATCGGCTCTGCATGCCTACCAGCTCGACCGAGCTCGCCGAGCTGCTCGGTGTGGTCCGCCTTCACCTCGAACAGGTGATCGAGCTCGCCGATCACCGAACCGATGTCGAAACGGCCGAGCGCATCGCCTCGTGTTTCGAGCAGCTGTTGATGGGTGATTCGGGGTTCGCCCCCGACGAGCGGATGCTGATTCGCGGAGCTGTCGAGTACTTCCTGCTCTCTGATGATGCCGACGGCGATCTCGAGAACGTCGTCGGTTTCGACGACGACGTTCGCGTCCTGAATGCGGTGCTCCGGCAAATCGAGCGACCGGAACTGACGATCGAACTGGCCGAGTGACCGGAGTGTTCGGCGCACGCGCCGAAGGAGGGTCCGGAGCCAACGGTCCTCCGGGTTGTCACTGCTGCGGCCTACCTTGTGGCCTGTGAAGTTGTTGCACACCTCGGACTGGCACGTGGGCAAGGCCATTCGCGGTCACAGTCGAGTCGAGGAACATCGGGCGGTGCTCAGCGAGATCGTTGCCATCGCCGAGGCCGAGCGCGTCGATCTCATCGTGGTGGCCGGCGACCTGTTCGAGACGGCTGCACCGAACCCCGAGTCCGAGGCACTGGTCTACGATGCGTTCCTCCGGCTGGCCAGGGTGGCCCCGGTGTTGGCAGTTGCGGGGAATCACGACAATCCTCGGCGTTTCCGGGCCATCGCCCCGCTGTTGGAGCTCGGTCGGGTCACGCTGTTGCCCGTGGCCGCCGCGGCGTCCGCCGGTGGAGCGCTGTCGCTCACCGTCGCCGACGGCACACCGGTGAAGGTGGTACTGCTCCCCTTCGTGTCCCAGCGCGCCATCATCCGGGCCGATCAACTCATGTCGGGTGCTGCCTTCGAACAGGCGCAGCTCTACGGCGATCGTCTCCAACGAGTGGTCGGTGCGTTGACGACCGGCTTCACCGCCGACTCGGTGAACCTCGTCGTGGCCCACGCCTTCGTGCAAGGTGGCACTACCGGCGGCGGTGAACGGGTCGCCCATTTGCGCGACGAGTACGCGGTACCAGCCCTGGCCTTCCCGTCCACGGCGAGTTACGTGGCACTCGGCCATCTGCATCGGCCGCAGGCGATTCGGGGAGCCACCGCCATCCACTACTGTGGGTCCCCGCTCCAGCTCGACTTCGGTGAGGAAGAGCAGACCAAACAGGTCAACGTGGTTGCGCTCCAGCCGGGTTTGCCGGCCAAGGTCACCGGGGTCCCGCTCACCCAGGGCCGGCCGCTGCGAACGGTCCGGGGCACGCTCGACCAACTACGACCGCTGGCCGGCACCCTCGGCGACAGTTGGCTACGGGTCCGTCTCGACGAGCCGGGCCGCAATGGACTGGCCGACGAGGCCCGAGCGCTGCTCGGCCCTGGCGTGGTCGATGTGGTGATCGACCGTGACCCCAGCAGCGCTGGGAGCGAACGGGCTCGGCGTCGCGACGGTCGCTCCCCGCACGAGCTCTTCGCCCAATACCTTGCCGAGCACGGGATGGTCGACCCCGAGCTGGAAGTCGGGTTCGCCCGGCTGTACGACCAATTCTCGAGCGAGGTCGGCGTCCCGTGAGTCGGTGCACATGAGGGCGATCGCATGAGGGCGTTCACATGAGGCCGTTGCGGGTCACCATGGAGGGTTTCTCGACCTTCCTCGACCCGACCGAGGTCGATTTCACCGGCGTCGACCTGGTCGCGCTCGTGGGTCCCACCGGTTCGGGGAAGTCGAGCATCATCGATGCCATCACGTTCGCTCTCTATGGCTCGGTGTCGCGTTACAACGATGCTCGCCTGGTCGCCCCGGTCATTCACCAGCGGGCCAACGAGGCGAAGGTCAGGCTCGATTTCGAGGTCGGCGATCGTCAGTACACCGCAGTCCGGGTGGTGCGACGGGCCAAAGCAGACCGGGCCACCACTCGAGAAGCTCGTCTCGAACAGATCACCGAGCTCGACGAGGACACCTCCCCGGTACTGGCGTCCGGTGCAAAGGAACTCACCGAGGCCGTCGAGGCGCTGCTCGGCCTGGACTTCACCCAGTTCACCAAGACGGTGGTTCTACCCCAGGGCGATTTCGCCGAGTTCCTCACCGACGATCCGGCCAGCCGACAGAGGCTCTTGCGTCGATTGCTGGATCTGGAGATCTACGCCCGAATGGGGGTCCAGGCCCGGGAGGATGCCAAGGCCGCAGCCCAGAAGGCCGAGGTTCTCGAGAGCCAGATGTCCCGCTTCGGCGACCTCACCCCCGAGCTGCTCGGGGTCCAACGCGAGCGACTCCATCGGCTCCAGGCGTTCGGTGTCCTGGTCGCCGACCGGCTCTCGGAGGTCCGATCCATCGAGAATCGTCTCGTCGAACTCCGAGCTGCGGTCGCTGCCATCGACGCCGACCTCACCCGCTTGGTCTCGATCGAGATCCCGGCCGACGTGGCCGACCGGGGCGAGGTGCTGGCGATCAGTCGTGTCGAGCTGGAGCAGACCCGTGCCCAACTCGCCGCCGTTCGGCGACAGCGCGACGACGCCCACCAGGTGGCTGCGGCTGCAGGTGAACCCGCGGCCATCGAAGCCCGTCTGGCTGCAGTTCGCCGGGCGGGCGCGCTCGCAGCAGAGATCGACACCCTCAGCGGCCGGCGCACGGTGGCGGCGGCCGCACTGTCGGACGCCCAAGCGGCGCAGTCGCTGGCCGAAGTGGCGGCCGAAGAGGCTGCCGAGGTGTTGCGCGCTGCTCGCCTCGGGGCTGACGCCGCCGCCTGGACGGCCTCGCTGGCCGTGGGTTCGCCCTGTCCGGTGTGCCGTCAGACGGTGGTGGCCATTCCCGACCACGATCCCTCCGCCGAGCTGCTGGCCGCCGAGACGTCGGCCCACGCTGCTACCGCGTCGCTCAAGGCGGCGCAGACCGAGGCCGCCGAGGCCGCCTCGGTGCTGCGGACGCTCACTGCTCGACTCGAGGATCGGCTCGAGGAGCATCGACTGGTGGGCCCGACGAACGACAGCGACGAGGAGCTCGAGCGTCGACTCCACGAGGCCCGGACTGCGGTAGCCAACGTCAAGGCCGCGGAGGCGTCGGTGGCGCTGGCCGAGCGATCAGCAGTCGGGGCCGAGCAGAAGGTCGAGCGAGCCGAGGCGGCCGAGCGGGAGTTGCGGCAACGCTTCAGTGGGCAACGTGATGGGGTTGCCTCGTTGACACCCCCTGCCGCCGAGGGACACTCGCTGGTCGGTGACTGGTCGGCCCTGGCGACGTGGGCCGATCGTCGCCGTGAGGCCTGCCAGACCGAGCGTCTCGAAGTCGCCGAAGAAGGCAAGCGTGTGGCAGCCGCCAAGGGTGAGATTCTCGAACACCTGGCCGAAGGTGGCGAGCCGCTCGGCTTGCCCATCGATCCCGAGGGTCTGCCCGAAGCGGTGGCCCGGGCCCAGGCAACGACCGAAGCGGAGATGGCCCGGATTGCCGATCGCCTGGCCGAGCTCGAGGGGTGGCGCAGCGAGGCCGGCGGCCTGCGGGCCGAGCAGCGGGTGAACGAAGCGTTGGGCCGACAGCTCGCCGCCGGAGGCTTCGAGGGCTGGTTGCTCAGCGAAGCCCTCGATGACCTGGTCGAACGGGCGTCGGTTCGGCTCCAGGAGCTTTCCAACGGTCAGTACACCCTGGCTGCACACGATCGTGTCTTTCGTATCGTCGACCACCACAATGCCGGTGAGCAACGCGATGTCCGAACTCTGTCCGGTGGCGAGACCTTCCTGGCGTCACTCTCGTTGGCCTTGGCCCTGGCCGACTCGATTCGAGAGCTTGCGCCCGTTGATGCGCCCCGCCTGGGGTCGATGTTTCTGGACGAGGGGTTCGGCACCCTCGATGCCGAAACCCTCGACGTCGTCGCCACGACCATCGAGGAGCTGTCCTCGAGCGGTCGGCTGGTCGGGATCGTCACCCACATCGAAGCGCTGGCCGAGCGACTGCCCGTGCGGTATCAGGTGACCAAGGGTCCGTCTTCCTCCTCGGTCGAACGAGTGATGCTGTGATGACCGGGCTCCCCACACGACGTGGGTCATGAGGTTCAGCGTCGAGTCCTGGGATCCGGGCTATGGGACCTCGGTGGGTGAAGACGGCCTCACCGATGTCGACGAGCCCGTCGATGCCGACGTCGAGGTTCCGATTGCCCAGTG
>JAHECQ010000414.1 GCA_024641625.1 Acidimicrobiales bacterium
CCGCCAACCCTCCCGTTTGTCGAATCATGGATTACGGCAAGTACAAGTACGAGGCGGCCCAACGAGCCAAGGAGTCCCGTAAGAAGGCCAGCCATATCACGGTCAAGGAGATGAAGTACCGGCCGAAGATCTCCGGTGGCGATTTCGAGACCAAGACTCGCAAGGTTGCGTCGTTCCTCGAAGAGGGACACAAGGTCAAGATCACCATCATGTTCCGTGGTCGTGAGGTGACGCATCCCGAACTCGGGCGCAAGATCCTCGACAACATCGCCGACCGTGTCGACGATTTCGCCAAGGTCGAGGCCTATCCCCGGCTCGATGGTCGCAACATGACCATGGTGTTGGGTCCGGACAAGACCAAGCGACCGGCGAAGAAGAAGCCCGAACCAGCCGAATCAGTCTCCGAACCGGCCACTACTTCCGCTCCAACCGAACCATCCGGCGAGTAACCAGTCGGATCAGACGGCACCCAGCCGGGTGCCTGTCCAAACCATCGATCACCCCGTGGGCGCGTTGCTCCGAGGAGAGAACACCATGCCTACCAAGTCCACGTCCAACAAGATGAAGACCCACAAGGGCGCGAAGAAGCGTTTCAAGACCACAGGTTCAGGCAAGCTCAGCCGTCGTCAACGCAACCTCAACCACTTCAACGAGAAGATGTCGAGTCGACACAAGCGCCGTCTGACGGGCACGGTCCTGGTGGACCCGGCTGACGAGTCCAGAATCAAGAAGCTGCTGTCCAGCTGACGTCTGTCCAGCTGAGGTCCCTTTCCACCCATCGACGATCCTCATCGACGATTCCGTCCCCCAGATCCAAGGAGACTCGGCCATGGCACGAGTGAAGCGCTCCGTCCATTCCAAGAAGCGCCGTCGCAGCACGCTCGAGAAGGCGAAGGGCTACTACGGCAACAAGAGCCGTAGCGTCCGCGCTGCCAACGAACAGGTGATGCATTCCGGTAACTACGCATACCGTGATCGTCGCGCCCGCAAAGGTGAGTTCCGTCGTCTGTGGATCCAGCGGATCAATGCGGCGTGTCGTCTCAACAACATCAGCTACAGCCGGTTCATCGCTGGTCTGAGGCAGGCAGGCATCGAGGTCGACCGCAAGATTCTCGCCGATCTGGCGGTGACCGACCCGGCAGCCTTCGCTGCGTTGGTCGACGCAGCGAACCAGGCGCTGACGCAAGCTCCCGCAGACGCCGCCTGATCGACCTCGTCGATCCCGCCGTTTCCGACGTGCTCGGCACGAAGAGTTCGCAGCTGAAACGGTTGAGGCGCCTGGGTTCGCAATCACAGGCTCGGCGCGAGCAAGGTGTGATGCTGATCGAGGGCCCGACGCTTGTCGTCGAGGCCCTTGCGTCGGATCTGAACGTGGAAGCGGTCTACGCCGAGGAGGGCGTGGTTCTCCCGGTGGCGCTCGAGGCGTTGACCGAGGGTCCGGGGCGGCCGCCGCTCGAGCGAACCCAATCGGGTGCGTTGTCGGCTGTACTTCCCACCATCAACCCGCAACCGGTCGTGGCAGTAGTGGCCCGGCCACAGTGGACCTTGTCCGACCTGCGGACCGATCGGCCGGTGTTGGTGCTGGTCGAAGGGCGCGATCCCGGAAACGTGGGCACACTCTGGCGAACAGCGGAGGCCGCTGGATTCGCCGGCGTCGTGCTGGTGGCCGACTCGGTCGATCCCACCAACCCCAAGGTGATCCGAGCCTCGGCCGGTGCGGCGATGAGGCTTCCCATGGTTGAGGTCGCAGACATCGAGGGGCTGTTCGCAGCGCTGCGGGCCCAAGGCCGCCGTGTCATTGCGACGGCGCTGTCGCACAGCGCTCGTCCGCACGACCGATCCGATCTGCGTACCGCAGCGATCGTGCTCGGAAACGAAGCCCACGGGTTGCCTGCCCCGGTGATCGGGGCCAGCGACGACACCGTCATGATCGAG
Source organism: Acidimicrobiales bacterium (assembly GCA_024641625.1). Classification (GTDB taxonomy): domain Bacteria; phylum Actinomycetota; class Acidimicrobiia; order Acidimicrobiales; family SZUA-35; genus JAHECQ01. The sequence continues at coordinate 1,936 of JAHECQ010000414.1, forward strand.
CTGGCCGGCCCGACCGAATCCCTGAATGTGGCCGCGGCCGGTGCCGTACTGTGTTTCGAATCGTTGCGACAGCGCCGCATCGATCAACCTGTTCCCAACAACTCTTCTCTCCGGAGGGACTGACTTTCGATGAGCGATCTCCACCCACCGATCGATCTGGCTGATGCGGCCGCTCTGTCGAATCTGATCGACCAGGTACACGCCGCGGCGAACAGCGATGAGCTGCGATCGATCGAGCAGGCCCATCTCGGTAAGGACTCGACGATCGTTCGCGCCCGCAAGGCACTGGGTAGCCTGCCGGCCGACCAGCGCAAGGATGCCGGGCGGGCCTTGAACGAGGCCCGTGAGCAACTCGAGGCGGCGGTCGCTGCTCGCGGTACGGCCTTGGCCGAGGCCGAACGGGAGGTTCAGTTCGAGGCAGAGCGGATGGATCTCACCGAGTTCGTGGACTATTCCCCTGTCGGCCATGCCCACATCGTCACCCAGGCCTGGGAGGAACTCGAGGACGTGTTCGTGGGGATGGGCTTCCGGGTGGCCGAGGGGCCCGAGGTCGAGACCGACTGGCACAACTTCGACGCCTTGAATATTCCCAAGGGCCATCCCGCTCGTGACGGGTTCGACACCATCTACGTGAACTACGGCCCTCGCGACCAGGAGGGTCGCAGCAACACGGTGCTTCGTACCCACACGTCGCCGGTCCAGATTCGAACGATGCTCGACCAGGAACCGCCGATCTACGTCATCGCGCCCGGTCGAGTGTTCCGTCGTGACACCGCCGACGCCACACACATGCCGGTGTTCCACCAAATCGAGGGCTTGGTGATCGATCGCCACATCTCCCTGGCCGACCTCGCCGGCACCATCGAGGCGTTCACCACCGCCTACTTCGGTCCTGGCTTCAGTTCGCGTCTGCGGCCCAACCATTTCCCCTTCACCGAGCCGTCGGCCGAATTCGACATTCAGCGTCCCGATGGCTCGTGGCTGGAACTGGGAGGGTGCGGCATGGTGCATCCCAACGTGCTGCGGGCGGGCGGTGTCGACCCGGAGGAATGGTCCGGCTTCGCCTTCGGCTTCGGCATCGATCGGCTCGCACTGATGAAGTTCGGGGTCGATGATCTGCGCGACCTGTTCACCAACGACATCCGCTTCCTGTCGCAGTTCTGACCGCGTCCGAGCAACAGAGGTTCTCACGATGAAGGTTCTCCTTTCCTGGATGCAGGAATTCGCACCGATCGAAGGCGATCCCCACGAGCTGGCCGAGGTACTCACCGATCTCGGCCTGGTGGTCGAGCGTGTCGAATCGACCGGGCCTGCATGGGACGGCATCATCGTCGCCAGGGTGCTGGCCCTTCGGCCACATCCCGAGGCCGACCGGATCCAACTCGTCGACGTCGACACCGGAGGCGTCGCCTCGGAGGTCGGTGAGCCTCTGCAGATCTGCTGTGGTGCGTTCAACATGGCCGTCGGTGACCTGGTCCCATTGGCCACGCTCGGCACCGTCATGCCCGGTGGGCTCGAGATCGCCCGCCGCCAGCTGCGGGGCGAGTGGTCGAACGGCATGTTGTGCTCGTCAGCCGAGCTCGGCCTGGACGGCGATTCGAGCGGTATCCGCATCCTCGACCCCGGCCTGAAGGTCGGTCGGCCGCTGACCGAGGCACTCGGCATCCAGCGCGACTGGCTGTTCGACATCGACGTCGAGGGGAATCGCCCCGATGCGCTGTCGGTGGCGGGGGTGGCCCGGGATCTGGCGGCCAAGCTCGGCGTCGAATTTCTCTACCCGGCACTCGTACTCCCCGAGGGCTCCGGTCCGGCGAGCACCGAACTGGCGTCGGTCGAGATCCTGGACTCGGAACTGTGCGCCCGGTTCGGTGTACGTGTGCTGGAGAACCTCTCGATCGGACCGTCGCCGTCATGGATGGCGGCTCGTCTGACCGCCTCCGGGA
>JAHECQ010000415.1 GCA_024641625.1 Acidimicrobiales bacterium
GAGAGATCCTGGCACCGATCGTCGCCGACATCGAACGGCTGAAGGTCGAGCGGAACGCCGTGGTCTTGGCGCACAACTACATGACGCCCGACATCTTCCACGGCGTGGCCGATCTCCGGGGTGACTCGCTCCAGTTGGCACAGATGGCGGCCGAGAGCACCGCCGACGTCATCGTGATGGCCGGCGTCCACTTCATGGCCGAAACGGCGAAGATCCTCAACCCGGACAAGACCGTGCTCATCCCCGACCAACGAGCCGGTTGTTCGCTGGCCGAGTCCATCACGGCCGAGGACATCGACCGACTCAGACGACAGCATCCCGGCGCGCCGGTCGTGACCTACGTCAACACCTCGGCCGAGGTGAAGGCTGCCTCCGACATCACCTGCACGTCCTCCAACGCACTCCAGGTGGTCGAGTCGCTCGGTGTCGACAAGGTGCTCTTCCTTCCGGACCGGTATCTGGCCAACTGGGTGGCGTCCCAGACCGGGATCGAGATCGTGTCGTGGGACGGAGCATGTGAAGTCCACGAGCGTTTCACCGGCACCCAACTCACCGACTACCGAACCTCGAACCCGGGTGTCGAGATCATCGCCCATCCGGAATGTCCCCCGGACGTGCTTGCGGTGGCCGACTATGTCGGCTCGACGTCCGGCATGACCGCCTGGGTCGAGAAGCGCCAACCGAAGCAGGTCGTGATGGTCACCGAGTGCTCGATGGCCGACAACGTGGCCTCGGCCGCTCCGAACACCGAGTTCCTCCGTCCGTGCAACATGTGTCCGCACATGAAACGAATCACGGTTCACAACATCCGGACCGCGTTGGAGGATCTGGTGCACGAGGTCCACGTCGAACCGGCCATCGCCGACCGAGCACGAGTGGCCCTGGAGGCCATGCTGGCCGTGGGGGTGACCCCCCGATGATCGCGGTCGGCGCGCTTCACACCTCGTGCGTCGTCGTCGGCTCGGGAATCGCCGGGCTCTCGGCTGCACTGGCCCACGGTGATTGCATCGTGATTTCGAAGAGCGGGCTCGGAGAAGGCTCGAGTCGATGGGCCCAGGGAGGTATCGCCGCCGCCATCGGCGACGATGACCGACCGGCGCTCCATGCCGCCGACACCGACCGGGTTGCCGGGGGCATCGGGAACCGAGAGGTCGCTTCCATCGTGACTCGAGCGGCGCCGGACCGGATCCGCTGGCTCACGTCGCTCGGGGCCGACTTCGACACCGGGGGAGATGCCCGAGCCCTCCTGGGCCAGGAAGCCGGCCACAGTCGACGCCGCATCGTCCACGCCCGTGGGGACGCCACCGGAGCCGAGGTCATGCGCACACTGGTCCGGGCAGTCTCGGAACGTCCCGACATCCGGCGACTGGATGACACGTTCGTGCTCGATCTCCTGCGGCACGACGGTCGGGTGGTCGGTGTACTCGCCTGCACCGGCGACGGTGAACGAGTCGCGGTCGTCGCCCCCTCCGTCGTGCTCGCCACCGGCGGACTGGGACGCCTGTACGAGAAGACCACGAATCCACCGGAGGTCTCGGCCGATGGTCTGGCCATGGCCGCCCGAGCCGGCGCCGTGATCCGTGATCCCGAATTCGTCCAATTTCATCCGACCGCCCTCGACGCTTCGGCCGACCCCTTGCCACTGCTCACCGAGGCCCTCCGGGGGGAAGGGGCACGGCTGATCGACGAGGCCGGGCACCGGTTCATGGTCGGCGTGCATCCCGACGCCGAGCTGGCGCCGCGCGACGTCGTGGCCCGTGAGATCTGGCGGCGTCGGCTCGACGGTGCGGTGTACCTCGACGCTCGGATGATCGGGCCCGAGTTTCCCAACCGGTTCCCCACCGTGTGGCGCATCGCCCAAGGGGTGGGCCTGGATCCCCGACAGGATCCGCTGCCGGTCTCGCCGGCCCAGCATTACCACATGGGTGGTATCGCCACCGATGCCGCTGGACGCACCTCACTCGCCGGTCTCTACGCCTGCGGCGAGGCCGCGTCGACCGGCCTGCACGGAGCCAATCGCTTGGCCAGCAACTCACTGCTGGAAGGCTTGGTCCTGGGTCGTCGGGTTGCCGATGCGATTGCAGCCGACATCGTCGGGACCAGGCATCCGGCGGTCGTCGAAGTGCCACAGGAGACACTCGATCTGGAGCTGCGAGATCCGCCCGACATCGAACATGACGTCGCCGAGCTTCGCCACCTCATGTGGACGAAGGTCGGGGTCATGCGCGATGGCCCCGGTTTGGAGCAGGCCACCATTCGCCTGGGGGCGTTGGCCTGCCGGCTCTCGGGCCACCCGATCGGTCGGAACCTCGTCGTGGCCGCTCAGGTGGTGACGAGGGCGGCCCTCGACCGGGAGGAATCGAGGGGAAGTCATCATCGTAGCGACCATCCTGAGCCCGGTCCCCGACCGGCGAGCACCTTCGTCCGGTCGGCGCGGCTCGAATCGGGCGTGCTCGAGCTCCAGGACCGAGACTCCCGGGTGTGTCTCGTATGACTCCCATCCCACGGCACGAGATCGCGGCCATCCTCGAGCGAGCACTGGTCGAGGATCTGGCCCTGGCCGGTGATCTCACCACCAACGCGCTCGTCCCTGCCGATCATCAATCGGAGGGAAGGATCGTGGCCAGGGAGCAGGGCACGATCGCCGGTCTCGACATCGGGCTGCGCGTGTTCGACCTGATCGGTGGGACGGTGGTGGCCGAGCGCCACGTCCAAGACGGTGAGCGCGTCTCCGCTGGGACCGTTCTGGCCACGCTGCAGGGGTCGAGTCGAACCATCCTGTCGGGCGAGCGCACCTGCCTCAACCTGCTCGGCCACCTCAGCGGGATCGCCACCACCACGGCGTCGGTGGTCGATCAGGTAGCCGGCAGTGGTACCCGGGTCGCTGATACCCGCAAGACCACCCCGGGCCTGCGGTCCTTGGAGAAGTACGCCGTTCGCTGCGGTGGCGGGATCAATCACCGATTCGGGCTCCACGACGCGGTGATGATCAAGGACAACCATCTCGCCCTGGCCAACTCGATCGGTGAAGCCGTCTCGTCCGCCAGAGCAGCCATCGGTCATACCGTCTCGATCACCGTCGAGGTCGATCGCCTCGATCAGATCGAGGAAGCCATCGAAGCCGGCGCCGACATTCTGTTGATCGACAACCTTCGGGGTGACGAGCTTCGCCGAGCGGTCGAGATCGTCGGCGGTCGAGCGGTGACCGAGGCCTCGGGAGGGATCACGCCCGACGTTGCGGCCGACATCGCAGCAGCCGGTGTCGACATCATCTCGCTCGGGTGGATCACCCACTCCGCCCCCCGTCTCGACGTTGCCCTCGACATCTGAGGGGCTCAACAGCCGCGAGCGTTGCCCCGGACGACTGCCGTCCCGTCGAGGAAGCCGTCCTTGGTTGTCGAGCAGGATCCGGTGATGGTCACCTCGGTCGCGCCCACGCCGACGTGGAAGCCGTGTTCGGTGGCCGGCGCCGTCGTCATGCCGGCCGAGACCGGTCCGGCGTGGGTATTGCGGACCTGTGCCGCGGTGAACGCCATGTTCGAGCTGTCGGTCAACACGTCGAACCCGACGATCGAACCTGCGCTGGTCTCCAGGGCAGTGGCGACTGCCCGATCGACCGAGACGTCGCGACTGCCGGCGAAGCTGTACGCCCGCACCATCGATCCGCCGTAGCCGGGGAGGGTGGCGCCGGGATGCGAGAACCCGCCGAGATAGGGGCCACAGAGCTCGGATCCGGCGGGTCCGAGGTTCCGCAGACCAGCGACGCTGGTGTCGCGCAGCGTTGCTCGGAGGACACCATCGATTCGGAAGGCGATGGCGCCCTTGTTCACGTGGAACATCGAGTCACCGTTGCACAGGTATCCGAGGCCGCTGTCG
>JAHECQ010000416.1 GCA_024641625.1 Acidimicrobiales bacterium
ATCGCCCTCCAAGACTGACCCTCGTGCCCGATTCACCTCCAGTGCCGTCCACGGGGCGCATCGTCATCGTGGGCGCGTCGTTGGCCGGACTGCAGGCGGCCCAGACCCTGCGTCGCGCCGGGTTCGTCGGTTCCCTCGTGATGATCGGCGACGAGCCACACTTTCCCTACGATCGACCGCCGTTGTCCAAGCAGTTCCTCGCAGGCGACTGGGACGAGCCGAAGCTGCGACTCCGTGCCGCGGTCGACCCCGATGAGCTGGGGGTGGATTGGCGCCTGGGCACCGCGGCGACCTCGCTGGACCTCGAGCGTCGGGCCGTGACGACGAGCAACGGTGACGAAGTCGACTTCGATGGCCTGATCCTCGCCTGCGGGGCGCGAGCCAGGAACCTTCCGGGCCCTTCGGCCACGATGGCGGGAGTGCACGTTCTTCGGGGCCTCGATGATGCCCTGCGGCTGCGAGGCGAGCTGGACGACCTGCCGAAGCGGGTCTGCGTCATCGGGGCCGGCTTCATCGGCGCAGAAGTGGCGGCCACGGTGAGAGCCCGTGGACTCGAGGTGACGATGATCGAGGCGGCCACGGCGCCGCTGGTTCGGGTGCTCGATGAGGCCGCCGGTATGGCGATTGCCGAGCTGCATCGAGGTCACGGCGTCGACGTGCGCCTTGGGGTCGGGGTGGCCGGACTCGACGCCGATGGCGACGGTCGAGTGGCGCAAGTCCACCTCGAGGATCAATCCGTCGTCGATGCCGACGTCGTGGTCGTCGGGATCGGTGTAGTACCCAACACCGAGTGGCTCGTCGGCTCGGGACTCGTGCTCGACAACGGTGTGGTGTGCGACGAGACCTGCGTTGCTGCACCGGGGGTGGTCGCCTGCGGCGACGTCGCTCGGTGGTCCAATCGACGCTACGGCATCCTCACCCGCGTCGAGCAGTGGGACAATGCCGTCGATCAGGGTGCCTACGCGGCGCGGCGCCTCCTGGTCGAGGAGACCCCCGAGCCGTTCATGCCGGTCCCGTGGTTCTGGTCCGATCAGTACGACCGCAAGATCCAGCTCGCCGGCATTCCCGGGCCCCGGTCCGAGGTCGTGGCGGGAACCATTGCCGAGCAGCGTTTCGTGCAGACCTACGCCGACGACGCCGGACGGTTCGTCGGTGCCTTGGCCTGGAACCGACCCCGGCAGGCAATCCAGGCCCGACAGCTCCTCGAGCAGGGGGCCTCGATCGACGAGGCCCGAGGGGCTCTTGGCGGCTGACTCGGAGCTGGTCGAGCATGTCGATCCCGGCGGGGAGGTGCTCGACGTCGTCACCCGCGCCGACGTGCGCCGTCTCCGCCTGCGCCATCGGTGCACCTATGTCGCCGTGGTCACCTCCGATCATCGACTCGTGGTGCATCGGCGAGCGGACTGGAAGGACGTGTTTCCCGGCTATTGGGACGTGTGCTTCGGCGGGGTGTGTGGGGTGGGGGAGTCCTGGCTCGAATCGGCGACTCGCGAACTGCGGGAAGAATCCGGCTTGACCGGGCAGCTCGAGGATCTCGGCCCGATCTCCTATGAGGGACCGGGTCCGACGGGGCCGATCCTCGGACGGCTCTTCCTGCTGCGATCCGACGCAGCGCCGGTGGCCTCGGACGATGAAGTTGCCGAGTTGGCCTCGGTGCGGCTCGAGGACCTGGTGAAGTGGATGGCCGGCCGTTCGGTGTGCGCTGACTCCCTCGAAGGGGTAGTGCCGTTGATCACCGCCCGCTTCGGGATCGAGCCGTACCAATCCTGAAGAGAAAAATCCTTCAGGCCCACGTGGGTTCACGCCGAAAGCTTCTGGCATGACCGACGTTGTTGAGAACGCTCCCCCCCGGGCATCGAACGGCATGGCTGCTGCCCGCCGCGGGCGCCTTCGCCTGGGACCGATCGAGGCCAGCACGAGCTCGGAGGTCGTGGTTGTCGAAGTCGAGCTCGAACGAGCTGATGCTCGATTGACCCTCGGTGACCTTCGCCGGGCGGCGGATGCCTCGGACGAAGCCGGCGGCGAGGCTGCGCATCGTCTGTGGGCGGCACTGGCTCTGGCTGCGGCATCGGTCGACGCCCCCGTGCTCGAGCGCTACGCCCGCGAACGTGTTGCCGAATGTCTCCGACGTCGCCATTCGCCGGCCACCGAGGCTCACTTCCGCCAGAGCAGGGTTCGCCACGACTACCTGGCCATCGCGACCGATCGGAGCAGTGGCATGTCCGCCACGGCAGTGGCCCAACGACATGGGTGTTCGTTGGCCACGGTCCGACGCGCCGTCGAGTTCGCCGACCAGCGCGACGAGCTGCTTCGCCGGCATCCGGACGCAACCCGTCGATGCCGCGGCGGGGCCGATCCGGCGCTCATGGCTGCGGAGCTGGGCATCGACGCGAACGTCCTGCGCTGGGCCGCCGGTGTGGAAGGAGATCGTCGTCGGGCTGCTTGATGGGTCGAGCCGGGGACCCGACTGTTCGCCGGGGTCGTGAAACCGGTCCGGTACCTGGTATGACGTTCGTCCATGGAACGTCTCGGCGTGCGCTCGCTGCATGCTGTCCTCGGTGACTGGCAGGCCGGCGCCGGGGCCTCCCTTGCCGGGCGCTTGGCCGCGGCCATGCGAGTGGCGATCGAAAGCGGTGTACTCCCTGTCGGAACGATGCTTCCCGCCGAACGATCGATGGCACGAGGGTTGGGTGTCAGCCGTTCGACGGTCACCGCCGCGCTCCTCACGCTGAAGAACGAAGGCTTGCTGAGCGCCCGACATGGCAGCGGGACGCGTGTGGGCTCACCAGGTGCAGACACCCGCAATCTTCCCGGGGACACCGGCGATTCGGGTCCTGGCGTGATCGACCTGGCCGAGTCCAGCCCGGGTGATGCGAGGGCATTGCCCTCGGTCGGGGTCGACCTCGACGCACTCCTTCGCTCGGGATCCTCACTCGGTTACACGCCGGCGGGTCTTCCCGGCCTTCGCCGGGCAGTGGCGGACCGCTTCGGGGCCGATGGACTGCCGACCGACCCGGCGCAGGTCATCATCACCAATGGTGCCCAACACGCGCTGGCGCTGTGTTTCGCCCAGTTGACCGAGCCGGGATGCCCGGTCGTGCTCGACGACCCCACCTACCCGGGAGTGCTCGACCTCCTCCGGGCCCGCAAGCTCGATCCCATCGGGTTGCCCCGACATTCGGGAGCCATCGACGCTGACCGGCTGCGCGATCTGGTGGTTCGAACCGGTGCCGAGGTCGCCTACCTGCAGACCTTGGTCCACAACCCCACCGGCTACTCCGGGGACGATGCCTCGCTCGACGAGCTGGCGGATGCGGTGGAGGAGCTCGGGCTTCGGGTGATCGAAGACGTCGTCCTGGCCGATCTCCGCTTCGATCACACGAGGCCGGCGCCGCTGGCTGCCCGATCAGCGTCGGGTCTCCGGGGGGACGCTGTCGTGGTGGTGGGCTCGGTGTCGAAACTCGGATGGGGAGGGCTGAGAATCGGCTGGCTACGGGCGGAGGAGGGTGAGGTCGATCGGATCCTTCGCTCCAGGCGAGCAGACGATCTCGGGAGCTCGGTTCCGTCGCAGGTCATCTCGACCGCAGTGCTGGCCGAGTTCGACGTCCTGGTCGAGAGTCGTCGACGGACGTTGTCACGGCGTTCCGAGCTTGCCTGCAGCCTGTTGCGTGAGCAGTGCCCGGAATGGAAGTTCACGCCTCCCTCGGGTGGACTGTCGGTCTGGGTCGAACTCCCGCGTCATCAGACGGCCGGTCGCCTGGTCTCCCTCGCGCTCGATCACGGTGTGGTGGTCCACAGCGGGAACGTGTCGTCGGTCAACGATGACGGCGATCGCTTTCTTCGAATATGTTTCGACCGGCCGGAGCCCCAGTTGCG
>JAHECQ010000417.1 GCA_024641625.1 Acidimicrobiales bacterium
AAGGTCACCCGGTTCTTTGCCGTCCCCCCCATCATCCTCGGTCTGGCCAAGGCACCGATCGTCGACAAGTACGATCTTTCCTCGGTCAGGCAAATCTTCTCCGGTGCTGCGCCCCTCGGTCCCGAGCTGGCACACGACGCTTCCCTCCGAGTCGGAGCAGAGGTGGTGCAGGGATACGGCATGACCGAGCTGAGCCCCGTCAGCCACTGCACCGTCGAGGGAGATTACCGACCCGGCACCTGCGGCGTCACCATTTCGAATACCGAGACCCGCATCGTCGATCCCGACAGCGGTAAGGACCTCGGCGTTGGTGAACGCGGCGAGCTGTGGGTTCGCGGACCGCAAGTGATGAAGGGATATCTCAACAACGAGCAGGCCACCGCCGACACGCTGGATGCCGACGGATGGCTCCACACCGGCGACGTTGCCATCGTCGACGAACATCGGCACGTGTCAGTCGTCGATCGCCTCAAGGAACTCATCAAGTACAAGGGATTCCAGGTACCACCGGCCGAGCTCGAAGCGCTCATCGTCACCCACCCCAAGGTGGCAGACGTTGCCGTGCTCGGCGTACCCGACGACGAAGCCGGCGAGCTACCGAAAGCGTTCGTCGTTGCCGCTCCCGGCCAGACGATCACCCTCGAGGAAATCCAGGAGTTGGTCGGGGAGCATCTGGCGAGCTACAAGCAAATTCGTTTGCTCGAGGTGGTCGACGCCATCCCCAAGAGCGCGGCCGGCAAGATCCTGCGCCGGGAGCTCCGCGACCGTTAGGAGCCGGATCGCCCGGGCGTCGGCCCATGGTCAGCCACGAGCGACCGCCGTAGGCCGGCGCGGTCACGTCTCGCGGATCGGGCCGAGCGATGACGTTCAGCAAAGCCGGCAGATCGTCGCAGCTTCGCGCCAACGGCCCCGCAACCACATTCGGCGTGCCGGGAGACATGAACGGAATCCTGCCCTGACTCGGCTTGAACCCGAAGAGCCCACAGAACGACGCCGGGCGGGTGGTCGCCGGCGTCGACCCGGTCGACCCCTCCCGATGGGGGAACTCATTGGCCTGAGCGTGGGCTCATCACCACGCCCCGGGCTCAGAAGAGACGGTCTGAGGCGAGCCGGGCGCCCTCAACGAGTGCTTCAAGCTTCAGCCACATGATCTCTTCGGCCACTGAGCTGAGGCCGACGAAGGTGCCGAAGCCGCAGTCGGGGGCGGCAATGATGCGTTCGGGTCCTACCGTCTCCGCATAGTCGATGATTCGCTGCGCGACCAGTTCAGGGTGCTCGACGTGCTGGGTGACGGTGTCGATGACACCCGGAATGAGGAGCTTGCCGTCGGGGAGGCGCCCATCACCCCAAAGCGTCCACTCGTGGCTGTGGCGTGGGTTGGCGGCCTCCACCGAGTAGGCCCCGGCTTTGACGGTGAGCAGGAGATCGAGGACGTCGGCGAGGGGCACGTCCTCGATGTGGGGGCCCGGAACGTTGCCCCAGCAGAGGTGAAAGCGGATGAGGTGTTCGGGAATGTCCACAAGCGCGCCGTTGAGTGCTTCGATGCGTCGCTCGATCGAACTCCGATACTCAGGCCAAGTTGCACTGCGATATTGGCGGTGGCGCATCATCACGAAGTCCGGCGAGTCGATCTGCACCGTCATCCCTGCGTCGGTGATTGCTCGATACTCCTCGGCCATGGCTCCGGCGATGGCCTCCAACCAAGCTTCCTCTGTGGTGTAGTGATCGCTGGGCAGCATGAATGCCACTTGGCCGACGGCCACGGCGGGCATGAACAGCCGATCGGGGTCCAACCCGACGCCGGCCCCCGCGGCGATCAGCCGCGCGATGTCAGCCCGGTATTCGCGGTCGCGCCACTGCAGGGGACCGGTGTTCACCCGCAGTTCCCGCAAGGCCAAGATGTCGGGCCGCGCCCAGGTCCCGACGGTGGGCAAGGCCGATGGCTGAGCCGGCAAGCGGCGATCGGGTGGTACTGCGGCGTCAACCAGCGCCGAGAGCCCGCCCGGACGAACACCGTCGAACGGGCCGAGCCGCTGCGTCACATAGTTCGAGAAGCTGTTCTTGGACAGCTCCCCGTCGCTCACCCAGTCCAGTCCGATGTCGACCTGGCGTCGGACCAGTGTTGCCACGGCCTTGTCCAGTCGGGCGGCCCATTCCTCGACGTCATAGGGCTCTCCCGCTTCTTTGAGCACCAACAGTTCGAGTACCTCGGGCGGCCGAATCATGCTGCCGATGTGGGTGGTTTGGATGTGATCGGCGTTGGGGCGCATGTCGACCTCCACTCGTGGCTGATCGGTCACTTCGATCCGTTGGGTCGGCGCGCCGATGCATCTTGTTGGCGTCACGCCGTCCCCTGCGGGCCGCTCGGACAAGTGACTACGGTAGTGCCCATGGATGTTGGATTGCAGGGATCAGTCATTCGTCGGGCCGGTGATTCTCGTTCGTTGGCCGAGTTGTACTCGGACGTGGTGGACCTGGCGGTGCAAGCGGAGCAGTGGGGATTCGATTTCTTCTGGGTGGGTGAGCATCACTTCGCTCCGAACCAGTGGAATCCTTCGCCCCTTCCACTGTTGGCTGCGATCGCAGCCAGGACTTCGACGCTTCGCCTCGGCACCAACGTGATCGTCGCGCCCTATCACAACCCGATTCGGCTGGCCGAGGACATCGCCACGGTTGACCTCCTGTCGGGTGGACGGCTCGATGTTGTGCTCGGGACGGGGTCGATTCGTGACGAGTTCGAAACCTTCGCCGTGCCGGAAGGCCAGCGTTGGGGCCGGACCTTCGAGACGCTGGAGATCCTGCAACGGTCGTTCTCCGAAGAGAGGTTCGATCACCGGGGTCGCTACTTCGAGTTCCCGAACATTCGCATGACGACCCAGCCCGTCCAGGATCCGATGCCGTTGTGGATGGCCTCGGCGGGACCGAAGACCATCGCTCGTGTGGGCCGCGCCGGCTACCACTTACAGACTCCGGTGATGTCGGCGGTCGACGAGTTCTGGGACATCTACCGGACGGCAGCTCGCGACGGCGGCCACGACCCCGACACGAAGAACTTCCACGTCTTCACCGGTGGCCAGGTCGCAGAGTCCTGGACCGACGACATAGCCGCCGCCTATGAGGCGAGAACTCGTGAATTCATGAGCTTCTATCAGACACGCGATACCGTTTTCGCAGGTACAGCGCACGACGTGGAAGAGGAGCACCCCGCCACGACAGGCGTGACCGGCACGCCTGACGACGTGTTGGCCGAGCTGCAGGGTTCCATCGCGAACAGCGCGCTGACCCATCTCGGCTGGACGCTGGGACCCCCGGATTCTTTACGTCTGCTCGCACGGGAAGTGGTCCCCACGGTGAAGACCTGGGGCCGAACACCGATCAGGCCCGACACGGCCTCCTGAGCCCCAGTGTGCTGTCAGGCTGATTCGAGCCTGTCATGCTCCACCGGGTCACCATGGCGCCGACCGATGGGGAGGCAGCCTGTGGTTCGGGATGTTCGATCAGGTGGAACGAACGGGCGCTTCACCCGCGACACGGCCCTCAGCACCTCCACCTGGCTCTCTCTGCCGTCGCGGCCCGACCACCAACCTCCGGATCGGCTCCCTCGTCTACCTACTGCCGTTCCATCACCCGTTGCGGCTGCTCGAGGAGATCACGACACTGGACCACCGCTGCAAGGGTCGCCTGGAGGTTGGCGTCGGTCGGGGCATGACACTGCCGAAGCGGCGATGTCGAGGCTGTGGGCACCGTGATGGTTCCCGACCTGCACGTTCGCGCCGATCAGGCCGGAATCTCAGGACGACCTCGTGCCCTCCAAAACGCCGATCAGCGACCCGCAGAGGGCCGCTGACCAGGGTTTTCA
>JAHECQ010000418.1 GCA_024641625.1 Acidimicrobiales bacterium
GCGGGTGACCACAACCAGACCGTGCCCGAATCAAGTACGGCAATCGGGCCGCCGCTGAGGCCATGGAACGCTGCATGGCCCCTCTGTTGGTGATGACCCGAGGCCAGCTGCCGGGTGGCACAAGGCCCGGCATCGACCACATTGCCGCATCCGATGACCTGCAGGCGGCCCGGGTGTGGTCGTGGCCTAGCGAAGTCGGGGGACGGCAGGTTTCAGACCATGAGGGCGCCGGGGCGGACCTGACGGCAGCCTCGTAGACCGGGGCTCCTTGAACGTGGGTGAGTCGACCGCTCGGACGACCCGGCGGGCCTGTCGGATGACAGCTGTTCGGCTCCGACCGAGGCCGTAGGCTGTCAACGCAGCCATCCCCCAGTTCGGGTCTCAGTAGACGGGTGACTCGACGATGAGGTCAAGAAGGCTCGCCCTGCATGGCATCCCTTCGAGGCAGGCAAGAGGTCAGTTGTCGAACCCCGGGGGTGCGGTGTTGGCGTATCCCCGGTACCGGAGCAGCTTCCCGTCGTCGGACCACTCGTGGAAGATCGCCGCCACCGGCTCATCACCGCCGGGAGCCGACACCGTGAAGGCCACCATGTTGCCCTCGGCGACCATGTCGAACACCCCCTGTTGGGCATCGCCGATCGCCTCGAAGATGGTTCGGTACATCGTCAGGACTTCGTTGCGGGACTCCATGGCGGGGACATCGCCGGGCATGCGGTGACTGACGTCCTCGGCGAGCATCGAGGACATCGTGTCGAGGTCACGGCGGCTGAAGGCTTCGAAGAAGCTCTTGGTCAGAGAACCTGCATCCATCCCTGGAAGCTCTCACGGATCGGTCCTTCGATGCAATGCAGATCTGGCCGGCGGGCGCCGCTGCCGATGCAGATCGATGATCGGTACTCCACGTGTGATGACTGTGGGTGCCGACTCGGCGAGGAACAGCCACCCGACCCGTGTGGGTGAGATGTCCGGCGGAGGCGGAACAGCCCGAGGGTGCGCGGGGCGACAGCTCGGTGGTTGCCACTCCGAGGATTAGGAGGCGGGCTCGAGTCGGTGAAGGCGCCAGGTGCCGTCGACTCCTTTGAGGTGGTGTTCGCCGGCGTCGGTGAAGGTGTGGCTGGTGCCCATGAGCATGTCTCTCAGGGTTTGTGAGACAAGGATCTCGCCGTCGTCGGCGCGGGCTTCGACCCGGGCGGCGATATTGACGGCGATACCGGCGATGTCTCCGTCGTCACGCAGTTCGACGTGTCCGATGTGGAGTCCCGCCCGGATCGGGATCCCGGAACCGGCGAGCTGGTCCCGCATACGGACCGCAGCGTCGATGGCCTGGGCGGGGTCGCCGAAGGTGGCGAGCACGCCGTCGCCGGTGGTCTTGACCACCCGGCCGCCGTAGTCGGTGGTGACGTGGGTAGTGATGGCGTCGTGGAGGTCGATGAGCTGTTTCCAGGCCCGGTCGCCGAGGTCGGAGGCCCGGACGGTGGAGTCGATGATGTCGGTGAACAACACGGTGGCGAACACCGCCGACACGCCACGATCCGGGATCTGGCCGAGGGTCCAGCCCTCGATCTCATCTTGGAGGTCGAACACATCAGGATGAGTGAGTACGAAGAAGTGGGCGTCGCCTTCGAATTCCCGGAGCTGAGCATCCGGCAACAAGCTGGCCAGCAGTCGGCCGTGGGTGACGTGGTTAAGCCGGTCGTGGATGGCGTGCATCACCAGGGTCCGACACCGGACCCGTGGGAGGTAGGGGCGGAGATCGAATCCGGCCTGCGCGCGGAGGTGATTGCGGATCGCTCCCGGGCTGGCCGACTGCCGTTCGTATCGGGTGTACCAGTCCCGGAGGTGCGGCTTCTGCGATGCTCCCGGAGCGACCAACTCGAGGGAGGTCGATTCGGGTGTGGCCCAGCCTCGGATCAGGGACCGGTACCGCTCCGCCTGTTCCTCGGTGTCGGGCGGAGGGTTATCGGGGTCGGCGAACCGGGCGAGGGTGGCGGCGTCGGCGCCCATCACCGGGGTGCCCTCGGTGACGACACTGGTGATCCGTTCCGGATACTGGGCCGCCGCGACGAGGGCGATGATCCCGCCCTCGGAGAACCCGACCAGACCAGCTTCGGCGGCGCCTTCGGTGTCGAGGATGGTGATGAGGTCCTCGGCGTGGGTGTCGAAGGTGACCGGCTCGGAGATCCGGTCCGACAACCCCATCCCCCTTTTGTCGAACATCATTGTGTCCAGCACCCGCCCGGCCCGCCGGTAGAGCCCCTCGAACTCGGGTAGCTCCCACATGACCTCGAGATTGCTCACCAAGGGCGGCACGAACACCTGCACCCGATCGCCTTGCCCCCAACGTTGATAGGCCACATTGACCTCGCCGCATCGGGCGTAACGCACCTCGGGGATCTCAGCCATCACCACCGAGTCTGACACATGTCCCCCAACCCATATCGGCGAGGGGCGCAAACTGCTCGCGCACTCCGACAGTAGGCAGGACGCT
This sequence comes from Acidimicrobiales bacterium, assembly GCA_024641625.1. Taxonomy (GTDB): domain Bacteria; phylum Actinomycetota; class Acidimicrobiia; order Acidimicrobiales; family SZUA-35; genus JAHECQ01. The sequence continues at coordinate 2,489 of JAHECQ010000418.1, forward strand.
GCCTTCTTCGCTCCGTTTCCCGAACGGACCTATCAACGGGGAATACAACGACGACTCATCTTCGGCGCGCTCGAGCGGTCGGACGACGTCTCGATACGAGCGTCCGTAGCGGAGGTACCAGCGCACAGCGGGCATGATCTCCTCAGGCGGAAACCGGTAGCCAGCGAACGCTGACCGATCCACTGGCAGCGACTTCTGGTGGCGGTGGCTCATTCGGACACGATCGCCAATCGCCGGGACGATCCCTCAACGCAACAGTCCCGGTGACCGAAGCATGGACCCCTCCTCCGCGAGTTCGTACAGCCTCCATCGGTCGTCGAACCCCTTGAGGGTGTGCAGCCCCTTGTCCTCGAAGTGCGTTTCACCACCGAGGAGCAGATCGCGGACTGTCGAGGAGACGTAGATGGCCCCGTCAGGTGCGCTCTGCTCGACCCGAGCCGCGAGATTGACAGCCACACCCATGATGTCCTGATTGGCCCTCATCTCGATCTCCCCCGCATGGACCCCAGCCCGGATGTGAAGCCCCAACCTTTCAAGCTCGGTCCTCAGATCACGGCAGAAACCGATCGCAGCAGACGGAGAGTCGAAACGAACCAGCAGACCATCACCAGTGCTCTTGACGATCTTTCCCCCGTGACGATCACCGACGGCCCAGGCGATCCGGTCATGATCGTCAAGCGCCGCCCGCCAGGCCGCGTCACCCACGGCCGCTGTTCTCGCGGTCGAACCCACGATGTCGGTGAACACCACACTTGCGAACAAACGCTCCCTCCGCTCCGAAGGGGCCACACCGGTCAAGAACCCGACGACGAGGCTCATCGCCTCCAACCAGTGGTCGCCCATGAAGAAGAAATGGTCGTCGCTATCGATAACGGCGCGCCTAGCGTTGGGAATCCGTTCTGCCAGGAAGTAACCGCTTTCGGGATCGACGACCTGATCGCCCGACGAGTTGGCCACCAGCGTCGGCGCCTCGATGTCGCCCAGGAACTCAGACGTCATAGCGCTGAGTCCGATCACGTTCGCGATCTGGCGGGCCACCTCGGCCTGGGTGGCAGAAAGACGCTGGAGACGCTCGCACCATCTCAGCAGCGACTCATTCGTCACATTGGAAGGGGAGAACCACTGCACGAAGAACCGGGCATCTCGCCCCCATTCCCGGATGACCCGCTCCCAACTCGCCTCGATCGCAGGCTCCGATCGAGACCCCGGATCAATGCCGACGATACCGGAGTTCGCCAAGACCAACCGGTCGACTCGATCCGGATGTCGCGCCGCAAAGAGTTGTGCCATCAGCCCACCTTCGGAGATCCCGAAGACGTGAGCGCGGCCAAGACCGGCCGCGTCCATGACATTGACGATGTCGCC
>JAHECQ010000419.1 GCA_024641625.1 Acidimicrobiales bacterium
GCCGAAGCTGCGCTGATCAGGACGACCATCGAGGATCTCGGTGGCGAGCAGGATCATGCCGGCACAGGTGCCGAACACCGGCATCGAGTCGGCCAACCGCCGAGCGAGTGGGTCCTCGAGCTCATTGGCCACCAGCAGCTTGGAAATGGTGGTGGATTCTCCGCCCGGCAACACCAGGGCATCGACCGCATCGAGCTGGGTCGGCGTCCGGACTTCGACCGCGTTCACACCGCAACGGCGAAGCGTCTCGACGTGTCGGGCAAAGGCTCCTTGCAGGGCGAGCACGCCAACCGTCACCGGGCCCAGGGTCACCAACCGCGCTCGGCGAACTTGGTGTTGACGGCGTCCATGCCGATGCCGGTCATCGGCGCGCCCAGCCCCCGGCTGACCTTGGCCAAGATGACCGGATCGTTGTAGTTGGTGGTCGCCTCGACGATGGCCTTGGCGCGCGGCCCGGGATTGTCGCTCTTGAAGATGCCCGAACCCACGAAGACGGCTTCGGCCCCCAGCTGCATGGCAAGCGCAGCATCAGCGGGCGTGGCAAGGCCACCGGCGCAGAACAAAGGGACCTGGAGCTTGCCGGTCTCGGCGATCTCCTGCACCAGCGGCAATGGCGCCTGCAGCACTTTGGCCCATTGGAACAGCTCTGCATTGTCGGCCTGGGTGATCTTGCGGATGTCGCCCAGGATGGATCGAAGGTGCCGGACGGCCTCGACCACGTTGCCGGTCCCGGCCTCGCCCTTGGACCTGATCATGCAGGCGCCCTCGGAGATGCGCCGAAGGGCTTCCCCGAGGTTGGTCGCTCCGCAGACGAACGGCACGGTGAACGCGAACTTGTCGATGTGGTGGGTCTCGTCCGCCGGCGTGAGCACCTCGGACTCATCGACGTAATCGACGCCGAGGGCTTCGAGGATCTGTGCCTCGACGAAGTGACCGATACGGGCCTTGGCCATGACCGGAATCGTCGTGACCGCCTTGATGCCTTCGATCATCTCGGGATCGCTCATGCGGGCGACCCCACCGTCGACGCGAATGTCCGCAGGCACCCGCTCGAGGGCCATCACGGCGACCGCACCGGCATCCTCAGCGATCTTGGCCTGCTCGGGCGTCACGACGTCCATGATGACGCCGCCCTTGAGCATCTCGGCCAACCCGCGCTTGACACGCATGGTTCCCGACGTGGCGGCTCGAGTGGTACCGGCGTTTGCGGGTGATTCAGCATTCGACATGACGCCGAGTGTAGGCACCGCCGCACAGGTGGCCAGTTGCCGGCAGGCCACTTTTCGTGCCACTCCGGGACCATCGGGCCCGGGTCGACGTCCGACGCCCGGTTGGTGTCAGAGGCGTGCTGGAATCAAGCAGGCTGGAATCAAGGCAGCGTGACCCTGCCCACTTCGGGGTACAGCACCCACGTCTGCCCGGGCGTGAGCAGGATCGGGTCGCCCGCAGTGTCGACGAGGGTCGGCTTGTCCGATGCCTTGGCCCGCTGCCAGGTGCCTTCGATCACTGCCCCATCAGTGAGGACGTACAAATCGCCGGCGCCTGTCGACACCAGCTCGGGTGATCTCGGATCGGCCGAACTCGACTTGTAGCTCGCCTCCATGATCACGACGTTCGGCGGGGCGATCCGGACCCCGGAATCGGCGACGTCATCGCGTCCATTCTGCGTACGCGCCCACCCCATCAGCGATTCGTCCCAGGTGAAGGTGGCCAAGGGCGACCCTCGGAAGTCGACGGTGACCGCACCGGTGATCGGCTCGGCGGTTGCGGGCAGCGGAGTATCGCTGGTGCGGTACTCGAACCAGGGTTCGGGTCCGGTTCGTTCCTCCGGTGCCAACGCGTACAGGTCGCTGGGATCGACGAAGAGGTTGTGCGGCGCGGTGTGACTCCCGCTGCGATAGTAGACGTTCTCGCTCGCTGCGGTGACCGCAATGATGGGGAGTCTCCGCAGGCCCCCGAGCACACCGGAGTTCCCTCCGGACGAGGCGTACAAGGGCGTGTCGAGCGCCGACAGCAGGGCGTAGTCGGTGGTCCGACTCGACCGCACCGGTCCGACCTCCTCGGGCGTGTGGGAATGGAACACTGCCATGTAACGGGTGACGCCTTCGGCCCGGCTCTCGAAGACGATGTCGGCCTCCTCGATGCCCACCGGAGGTCCGGCGTCGGGATGATTGTCGATCTTGACGGCCAACGCAGGACGTTCGAGATCGGTTTCGGTCTCGACCAGCCCGGTCAATGGCGCAATCGGGCCCGTCGGGATCGGCTCGGTCGTGGCGCTCGTCGGCGCTGCAGTGGTGCTCGGGGGCTCGGTGGTCGTGCTGATCGCCGTGGTGGGCACCTGGTCCGCCGCCCCATCGGAGTCTCCGGAACACGCAACGACTCCAACCGACAGTACGAGAGCAACTGCGAGGCTCACACGCGCACGGGGTGAACGCTTCAGCATCAGATCTCCATCAGTACATCGATGCGCCACTCCAGCGGCGCGAAGTCGAACAGGGCCGCAGCACGCTGCGGGGGCACGATCCACAAATGATCGATGCCGGTGGTCGCACCCCTCGGGAGCCGATCTCCGTTGCCGATGCGTTCGAGCCCGGCCCAGAGCCCGGGAGGGTACCGAGTGACTGCCACTGCCTGCTGGTCTGCCGCCACGTCCCGGTAGAAGTCGAGGGACTTCCGCATGAAACGAGCCGCCAACGGACGAGCGACTCGGGCCAACGGCGACTCGAGTAGGAGGTCACCGACCAACGAAGCCATCACGGTGGCGTGCTCGGCATCGCCGCTCCGGAGCCGGACGAGGAGTTCGGCAACCACACCCTCGAGTTCGACGCGACCCAGGTCCGACAACAAGCCTTCGGTCACGACGAGGATCTGTCGGCCCTGACGAGCCACTGCCATGGCGTTGCGCGCCGGATCGGCGATCACCACGAGATCGGGTTCGGGCACGCCGATGGACAGGCACAGGCCTTCGACCAAGTTCTCGAGGCGGGCGACTGCGGTCGATGACGGCTCTGCCGAGGCCGTGTCGCTGGAAACCGTGTCGCTGGAAACCGTGTCGCTGGAAACCGTGTCGCTGGAGACCGTACCGATGGCTGCGAGCTTGGCCAGGACGAGGCGATCGGCGGACTCGGCCCGCCTCCAGATGAAGCCGGCCGCCACGACGAGCCCGATCAGCGGTCCCAGCCACCAGGGCAGGCCCACGACCCAAGCGAGCGCTGCCAGCAACAGCGCCAGCGGCAACGCGAGCAACACGGCGAGCGCGACCACCAGGTCGACACGCACCGGGCCACTGGATCGAGCTGATTCGTCGGTGCTCAGGACTACGTCGCTCCCTGCGGGTCGACCGGGTTCGACCCGGTCTGGCTGATGTGCGCGTGCCCAGCCTAGGGGGCGAGTCAGACCAACAGACGCTCGTATCGAGCGAGGTACTGAGCAGCAAGCCGATCCATCGAGAACTCCGCCACCCGCGCATACCCGGAGCGCACTCGGAGCTGGATGTCGGCGCCGCCGGAGAAGGCCCGTTCGATGGCCTCGGCCAACTGACGGGAGTCGCCGGTCGCGAACAGCTGAGCGTCGACACCGTCGCGACAGGTCACCCGATAGGCCTCGAGATCGCTGGCCACCACTGGCGTCCCGGCTGCCATCGCCTCCAGGAGCACGACGCCGAAGCTCTCGCCGCCCAGGGATGGGGCACAGAACACATCGGCGTCTCGAATCCTCTGAGCCTTTTCGGCCTCGGACAGATCACCGAGCCAACGGATGCGGTCATCACCGATGTGAGCGGCCGCCAGCCGGTCGGTCTCGGGTCCGGTCCCTCCCACCCACAGCTCGACGTCGGAGGGAAGGTGGCGGGCT
>JAHECQ010000420.1:0-1593 GCA_024641625.1 Acidimicrobiales bacterium
TTGTAGAGCAGGAGCCGGCTCGACTCGTGGCGGAGTTTCATGTCGACGATCCGATGGGAGACGGCCTGGTGGGAGCCGATATTCGTCCCTGCGGCGCGTCGGCTCCGGGCGCGCTCGATGGCGCGATCGATCAGGCACTCGGTGGCGCCGAGCTGAGAGGCGTAGAGGAAGGCACGCTCGGCCTCGACGGCTCGCGCGAACACGGCCGAACCGGCTCCGACCCGACCGAGTACGTGCTCGGGACCGACGATCACCTCGGAGAGCCTCAGAGACCCGACCGGGCACCCGGCCAGGCCGGCCTTCGCGGTGGCTGGGAAGACCTCCACACCCGGCTGATCGGTTTCGACCAGGAAGGCGGTCAGCCCCCAGGTGCCCGCCTCGGGCGCGGTCGAAGCGAAGACGATGGCGATGTCTGCCACCGGACCCAGTGTGGCCCAGGCCTTCTGGCCTGTGATGCGATGGGAGCCGTCCGCAGCGGGTACCGCCCGGGTGGTGATGGAGGCGGTGTCGGAACCGGCGCCGGGCTCGGTCATGGTGAACGCTCCGATGATCTCGCCTCGGATCAGGGGTCGGAGCCATCGGTCGAGCTGCTCGGTCGAACCGAAGGCGGAGAGCGCCCTCTGCATGGCGATGACCTGGGAGGCGAGGGCGAAGACGGTCCCCTGATCCTTGGCTCCGAGACCGAGGCCCTCGAACGTCAGCATGGCGGCGGTCGCCGTGTCTGCGCTTCCCCCGTAGGCCGACGGCATCATCAGCCCGAGAAAGCCGGCCTCGGCAGCGGCGGACCAGGCGGCTCGATCCAGGGTTCCGGGGGCCGAGGTGCCGTTCAAGTTCGCAGCCGCCCATTGGACAGCTTCGAGCTTGCGAGGGTGTGACAGGTCAAGGATTGCCTCGAGCGGCCTGAGATCGAACTCCACCGCTACGTGTGTACCACGCTCGGACGGGCGGTGGCAGTGGGTTAAGCTCCCTCTTCTGATAGACACGTCCTCCCTCCCGCCGTCATATCTCCACGAACTGCTTGGCCACGCCGCAGCGCTGGCGCCGGAATCGGGACTGGTCGATCCGGCAGGCATGCTCGTGAACTGGACCGAGGTCCTCGACCGTGCCGTGCGGCTCGCCGGCTCGCTGGCTCGCCTCGGCGTCGAGGCCGGAGACCGGGTGGCCGTACTCCATCCGAAGTCGATCGAGTCGTTCGTGGCCATGCATGCCGCCATCCTCGCCGGTGCCATCGCCGTTCCCCTGGATCCGCTGGGAGCGCCGGAGGCCATCGAGACCGTGCTCACCCAAGTGGAACCACGCGTCGTGGTCGGGGCCACTGCCACCATCGAGAGGCTGGCCGCTCCCGCAGTGGCCTCCGCTGGCACACCGCTGATCCTGACCGGGGACCCAGCCGCCCTGGGGGCCCATCCAGCCCCCATCCTGACCTGGGCCGAAGGGTTGGCCGGCCGGCCCCTCGGCCCGACCGCGACGAGGGGTGACGGTCCGGCGTACCTGATCTTCACGTCGGGCTCGACCGGGGTTCCCAAGGGGATCCTTCACACCCAGGCCAGCGCGCTGGCCTATGCCGTCGCAGCCGTTGATCGACACCGCCTC
>JAHECQ010000420.1:1603-3845 GCA_024641625.1 Acidimicrobiales bacterium
CCGGCATTCCACCGCTGCACTTCGACATGTCGACCCTGGAGCTCTACGCCGTACCCCTTGCCGGGGCCACGGCCGTCATGTTCACGGAGCCCGAGCTGCGTTTCCCGGCCACGGTTGCCCAACGGCTCGCCCGTGATGCCGTCACCCATGTCTACGCCGTGCCGTTCCTGCTCCGCCAGCTCCAGGAGCGAGGTGCGCTGGACACGGTGGACCTCGGATCGATGCGCCACATCGCCTACGGGGGTGAACCCTACCCCTCGGGAGCGCTGGCCCAGCTCATGGCCCTGGTGCCCAACGTCACTGTGACCAACGTCTACGGTCCGGCCGAGGTGAACGCCGTCACCAGCCATGATCTGCTCGAACGACCCCTACCCGAGGCCGACGTCCCCCTGGGTGACCCGTGGCCGGGTGTCGAACTTCGGCTCGAGCCCGTGATCGAGGCCGGAGGCAGCCGACTTGGATCGGGCGATGTGGGCGAGCTGTGGGTCTCGGCCGAGACCTGCATGGCCGGCTATTGGCGGCAGCCTCAGCTGACGAGCGAGAAACTTGTAGCCCGAGAGCGGCCACGAGCTCCCTGGTACCGCACGGGAGACCTGGTCGAGCGGGGGGCGGCTGGTGAACTCCGGTTCCTTGGTCGGGTCGACAATCAGGTCAAGGTCCGGGGTGTCCGGCTCGAGCTGGAGGCCATCGAGGCCGCACTGACCGACGGCCCCGGGGTCGAGCACGCCGTCGTCGGAGCGGTCGTCGGACGCTCGGGCGACGTCGAGTTGTGGGCTAGCCTGGTCCTCCAGCCGGGGACCGAACTCGACGAGCGTTCCCTTCGGCGCTGGTGCGGCAGGCGGTTGCCCTCGGTTGCGATACCGTCCTCCTTCGTGGTCGTCGAGGCCTTCCCCTCGACCGCCAGCGGAAAGATCGACCGGCGGGCCGTCCGCCGCTCGATTACCGGTGAGGGCATCACACCATGAACGACCGACCAGATTCGCTGGAGCAAGACCTCCTGGCGCTGCTCAACAACGAGATATCGCTCGATCCGAGCACCCGGATCGGTAGTGACACCGACCTGTTGCTGACCGGGCTGGTCGACTCTCTCGGCGTCTTCGACGTCGTTGCCTGGCTCGAGGATCAGCTGGGGATCGGCATCGATCCGGTTGACATCGTGTTGGAGAACTTCCAGACGCCGGCCCTCATGCTCGACTATGTCAGCCGTCGGCGGAGGGAGCAGGGGCGGCCCGCATGAGGTGGCCGTTCTCCAGTCGTGCGATCCGGTCACAGGCGGTCAGGGTCGTCTCACGATGAGAGATGATAAGCACGCTGCACGCATCGTCTCCGGAACGATCGAGCGCCGAGACGGCGGCCCGCACCACGTCCTCGGCCTTGGCGTCGAGCGCGCTGGTCGGCTCGTCCATCACCAGTAGGGAGGGTCGACCGGCCAGAGCCCGGGCAATCCCGATCCGCTGACGCTGCCCTCCCGAGACCGCTCGGGCGCCGCGGTCACCGATCCGCGTCTCATAGCCCTCCGGCCAGCTCAGGATCTCGGCATGGATTCCCGCCGCCTTCGCCGCCCGCTCGACGTCGGCGTCCGCAACCGTCTGGCGGAAGAAACGGATGTTCTCACGGACCGTGTCGGTCAGGAGAAGGGGTGACTGCAGCACGGCGGCCACGTGGCGACTCCAGCTCTCGGCCGAGTACGCGAGCGGGGGATGGCCGTTGATGTGACAGGTGCCGGCAGTCGGTTCCAGGAGACCGAGAACGATCGAGGCCAAGGTCGTCTTCCCCGACCCCGAGGCGCCGAGCAGACCCACCCGTTCCCCGGGCGTGATGTCGAGGTCGACGTTCGAGAGGGTGGCCTCTTCCTCGTCCTGGTGGGAGAAGCAAACCCGGCGGAGCTCGACGGACCGTACCGGGCCGAGTTCGAGGACGCCTCGGCTGAGCTGGTGAGCCTCGTATCCTTCGATGCGCGCGATCAATTCCTCGATGAAGGGCAGGTACTCCGCAGCGTTCTGGGTGTAGCTGTTGACGATCTGGCTGGCCATCAGGGCCCGGATCAGCAGGAGGACCATGGTGCCGGCCACGGCCAGATCGGACACGCCGGCGGCCCCCGCCACACCCAGGCCCACCAAGAGGAGTCCGAGGACCAGGGCCCGGTAGAGATGCGGCATGAAGCGGGTGCTGGTCGAAGCCATCCGAACGTGCCGGGAGACCAACTGTGATCGGCGCCCGAGTCGTTGCTCGATCGGATCGA
>JAHECQ010000421.1 GCA_024641625.1 Acidimicrobiales bacterium
GCGCGGTCGGCATGAAGCGTGCCCAGAATACGCGGCAGGGCCTCGGTGACCACGAAGACGACCACGACATTGACGACGATCACGGCCGGAACCCATCCGGTGGCCAGTCGATCGGCGGCCACCAGGGCGACGATCGACGCCTCGGCGAGTCGCAATGTGACAATGGCCAACCGCAACGGGTCGAGCACCTCCTGGGAGTTCTCGAGCAGAGCGGTGAGCCGAGCGATGCGCTGGCGGAGCCTGGGCGAACCGTCGTCGAGAGCTGCCAGTCGGGCGAGGCTGGTGTACGCCAACGCCGCCTCGGCCGTCACCAACACGACGAGCAGGCCCAAGAGCAGGAGCACCCCGAGTATGGGAACCACCAAACCGTTCACGCCGCCCCCGGATGCACGAAGCCGAGCGGTTCGAGGTAATGGGCTTCCTTGAGACGCATGGCGACTGCCTCGTGTTCGTCGAGGTGATCATGACCCAGGATGTGCAACACCCCGTGAATCACCAGCAGGGCCACCTCGCCGTCGAAGGAGCCGACATGGGATGACGCCTGGGCCGCCGCCACCGAAGGACACAACACCAGATCACCGAGCAGACGCTCGTCCTTCGCATCGAAGAGCGGGTCGTCGTCGGCATCCAGGGGAAACGACAGCACGTCGGTAGGTCCGACCGAACCCATGTGTTGGGCATTGAGCGCGGCCATGTCCACTTCGTCGACCAGGTGGAGGTCGAGGTGGCCCCCGACGATCCCCTCACCGTCGAGTACGCCGAGTGCCAGCGAGCACATCCGATCGAGATCGACCGCAGGTTCACCGCATTCACGACCCTCGGTCGCGGCCACGGTGAGGCCACCCTTGGCCGCTGTTGCATCGGCCGCAGGCGTGTCGCTCATCGGTGTCGAGGCTCCTCATGCCTCGCATAGGCATCGACGATGTCCTGCACGATCCGGTGGCGCACGACGTCGGCGCTGCCCAATTCGACATAGGCCATGCCTTCGATCCCCTCGAGGATCTTCCAGATTCCGAGCAGTCCGGATCGTCCTCCTGCGACGTCGATCTGGGTCTGATCTCCGGTGACGACCACCCTCGAATTGAAGCCGATGCGAGTCAGGAACATCTTCATCTGCTCGGGCGAGGTGTTCTGCGCCTCGTCGAGAATGATGAAGCTGTTGTTCAGGGTGCGGCCTCGCATGAAGGCCAGGGGTGCCACCTCGACCGAGTTCTTCTCGAGCATCTTCGCCAGCCCTTCGGCGCCGACCATGTCATGCAAGGCGTCGTAGAGCGGACGCAGGTACGGGTCGACCTTCGACATCAGGTCGCCCGGCAGGTAGCCCAAGCGCTCACCCGCCTCGACCGCAGGTCGGGTCAGCAGGATGCGATCGACTTCCTTGGCCTGCAACGCCTGTACGGCGCAGGCCACCGCCAACCAGCTCTTGCCCGTGCCGGCAGGGCCGACACCGAAGGTGACGATGTTCTCACGAATGGCGTCGATGTATCGCTTCTGACCCGCAGTCTTGGGCCGGACCGGTTTCCCGCGCGATGTCGTGAGGATGCGATCGGTGAGTACCTCCGACGGCCGCACCGAAGCCCCGACCATCTGCACCGCTCGTTTCACGGTCACGGACTCGAGACTTTGACCTTTCTCCAACACCAACACCAACTCCCGAATGACCTGCGCAGCCGGTTCGGCGTCGGGTCCTTCGATCGAGATTTCATTGCCCCGGACATGAATCGATGCGTTGAACGACTGCTCGACCACACGCATGTATTCATCACGTTGGCCGAGCAAGCCCATCATGAGCTGATTGCTCGGCACCTGAATTGTCAGCGGTGCGGCCATGTATCTGGAGCAGACTAGCAACCTTGGCGTCGCCCAGCGCATCGGTTACCGTGGCATACCTGGCTGTGCTCGTCCCGGCCCCGGCCTGCGTTCGGCCCTCGCGATCTCCTCGCCGTCTCCACTCCTCGGTGTCAGGCAGGACCGCGACCGTGACCACACGCATCATCACTTGTTCCACCAGCGATCCGCCGCGGGTCATCAAACACTTCGGCGACGACGCCGATGGACGCCACGAAGCCCGTTGGCTCGCCCAGGCCGCCGGCTCTGGCGTGGTCCGGCTGATCGGAGTTCGTCTCCATCCCCCCGACATACAGATCGAGACCGAGCTCGTCGCCGGAGCGACCCTGCGTTCGGCCCAGCTCACTCCCGACTCAGCTGCGGCGGTGCTGGGTTCGCTGGCTCGCACGATGGCCAGACTTCACGACCGTGGGCTGGTGCACGGCAGCCTCAACCCCGACCATGTGCTCATCCCCGGCCGGGCACCCCGGGGAGTACCGACCGATCAGCCGCCGACCGGTGCCATCATCTGCTCTCCCAAAGGCGCATCGCCTCTCGATCCGGACCATCGTGGCGGGCGATTCGCCACTGACGAGCTCGGGCTCCGGTCGGACTGGGCCGGATTCCATTCGTGTCTGACGTGGATGATCGACACCTGGCAGTCCGGTGGCATCAAGGTTCCCGCTCCATGGCTCGAACTCGAGGCATGGATGGCTGACGCCCTGTCCCACCACCGACACAGCCCTTGTCACCAACACAGCAGTTGCAGTCAACACAGCAGTTGCAGCCGACACGGCCATCCTGGATCCTTTCGGCGACTCGAACGGCGTCTCGGCGAACTGGGAAGGGCTCCACGAACCACCGTGGGATCGAAGAGAGGACTGATGTTCGCCGGCTTCGGGGGCTGCCTCGCTGTCGGTGGGCTACTCCTGTCGAGCCGGGCCTCGGCGCCTCGCCCGCCCGGGGAGTCAGCCACACCGATCACGGTGCTCACCCTGGAGACCGGGCGCTACGACCTGCTCGCCGACCCTGATGACGAGTACGTCACGCTGGTGGTCGAGCAGGCCTGCACCCATCAGCCCGTTGTGGTGGCTCTCGACCGAGCGAACCACACGATCTGGGGCTTCTCCGGGAACGAACTCGACGCCGAGGCGATCGCAATGATCGACGGCGCCACGGGTTTGGCCGTGGAGCCTCCTGCTGCACCCGCCGGTTGTCCCACGGTGTATGTCGTCGGTCCAGATGGCGAGCGGCAACGACTGGAACCTTGAGGGAACCTCAGCCGTTGCGGGCGATGTTGTAGGTCAGACCGAGGTCGGTGAGTCGATCGATGGCCCGATCGAAATCGACGCCGAGAATGCAGGCCAGCGCCCGGAGGTCATCTTGTCGGACGGTCAAGACCCGTCCGTTGAAATCCTGCCGCTGCACCTGGATCATGCCGAGGTACCGGCCGAGCATCTCGCCCTCGGCCCCCGAGACCGCGTCGAGTTGCGTGAGGTCGAGCGTGACCCCGGCGCGTCCCGTCTGCTCGGTGAGATCGACGGTACCCGGAGTGATGCCCACCGTGGTGGCTCTGGGCAGAAGCTGATCGACCGGCACGTTGTAGAAGTGAGCCAGGCGCTCGAGTCGGGGCACCGAAATTGCCCGCTCTCCACGTTCGTACGCACCCAGCACCGATGCCTTGAACTCCTGCCCCGAGGTGGCCTCGACATCCTGCAGGGAGAGCCGCTTCTGCCTGCGGATCGAACGAAGTCGCTCTCCTACTCGCCGCCCGTAGGCCGAGACTTCTTCGGATTCATCCTCGAGCATGCGTCCCTGTCCCTTGCCGTTCGCTCTGGCTGGTTGCTCTGACTGGCTGGTCGGCCGTAACCCTAAGCGTCACCGAGCGCAGCTTCAACCACCCAAGGTGATCTGGTGGACATTTCTGACGTTGGCCAGTAGCGCAGCGGCGACAATGCCGGCGGTCTCGGCTCGCAGAATCCCGCCGGGCAATCGACGGAGCG
>JAHECQ010000422.1 GCA_024641625.1 Acidimicrobiales bacterium
CTCCTTCAACGCCTGCTCCATCACCGGCACGTGCTCGGGTGGGGCCGTGGCATCGTTGTCGCTCCAACCCAGATAGACCTCGGCCTTGACCCGATCGAGGTCCAAGTGGGGTGAGTCGGGTGTGTCGCGCACCAACCAGGCACCGTGAATCGAGGCCACCGCAGCGACGCGATCGGGCATCGCCCGGGCCAGCGAGATCACCAGGCCCCCGCTCATGCAGAACCCCACGGCGCCGATCTTGCCGTCCCGGGCTGCGGGGTCGGCATCAGCGAAGGCGAGAAGCGCCTCGGCGTCACTGATGATGTTCGTGGGCGTGACTGCGCCCATCAGCTCTCGGCGGGCGTGCATGTCCTCGTCGCTCTGGCCGAATTCCCGGAACGGGCCGCCGCGGTAGAAGAGGTAGGGCAGCATCACGTAGTAGCCGGCGCTGGCCAGGCGGGCCGCCATTTCCTTGAGCGCCGGACGGATACTGGGCGCGTCCATCAGATAGAGCACGACGGGGTGTGGGCCGTCGTGCTCGGGGTGATGGATGAAGGTCTTCATCTGACCTTCGGCGGTGGTGATGTCGAGCTCTCGTTCGATCATCCACTGACCCTACTCGGCTGTTCGGGCCACCTCCAGGGTTCTCGGGCTCGTGCTCGTTCCCACGGCGGTCCACAGCCGTCAGTCGGCGGTCAGCGCCTCGTCCGAGGGAGTCTCCGGAGTGGTGGGAGCCGGGTGATTGGCCTCCGGACGCTCACGGTGAGAGATTGTCGACTGTGGACGATGTCACAGAAGCACCCCTTGCCGGCGTTCGAGTGGTCGAGCTTTCGATGTATGTCCAGGGTCCGGTTGCGGGTCTGACCCTGGCCAGCCTCGGCGCCGATGTCATCAAGATCGAACAGGTCGATCACGCCGACTACATGCGCAACTTCGGCAGCGCCTTCGGCGTCCAGTTCGACCAACGCGGCAAGGAATGGATGTACGCCTCGCTCAATCGGAACAAGCGGGCACTGACCCTCGACATCGAGTCCGAATCCGGTCGTCCGATCTTCCATGAACTCATCGCCCGTGCCGATGTGTTCATTTCCAATCTACGCGAGACCGGCCTGGCCAAGATGGGCGCCGATCCCGAGACTCTGCAGGCCATCAATCCTCGCCTCGTCTATTGCCGCGGTGCCGGCTTCGGGATGCGCGGACCCTTGGCCCACGATCCCTGCCAGGACACCGTCGGGATGGCCTATGGCGGGTTCATGGACATCACCTCACAGGGCGAGGCGCCCAACTACCCACCAGGCTCGATGAGCGACATCCTGACCGGTACGAACATGGCCTCGGGGGTCATGGCAGGACTGCTGAAGCGGGGAACGACCGGGAAGGGGTGCGTGGTCGGCACCTCCCAGGTCCAGGCTCTCATGTGGCTCCAGCTCCAGGGCGTGGGGATCGCGGCGAACATGGGACAGCGGGTCGAGCCGTTCAACCACGATCGCACCTCCAATCCGGTCTTCACCGTGTACCGGACCTCTGACGGGTGGATCGCCATTGCCGCGCTGCTGTCACCCCAATGGCCGGCGATCTGCCGAGCCGTGGGCCTCATGAACCTGCTCGATGATCCGCGTTTCGAGACCTTCGCCAAGGTCCTCGACAACCGCGACGATCTCCGCCCGATCCTGGCTGCACATCTGGTACAGAACACCACCAAGCACTGGTGGGACAAGTTGCGCGAAGCCGGACTGTGGGTGTCGCCGGTGAACCGTCTCGAGCAGCTGGCGACCGACGAGCACATTCTGGCCAACGAGTATCTCGTGACCTTCGACGACGGGTTCGTCGGCCCTCCGTCGCCGTTCGATGTCGACGGTTGGCGGGGAGCTCGGGGCGACGTGGCCGAGTACGGCGAACACACCGACGAGATCCTGGCCGAACTCGGCTATGACGACGACCAGATCCTGGGATTCAAAGCAGAAGGAGTTGTGTGGTGACCAACGAGTCCAGCGAGCCCTACCTCCATGGTGTGACCGTTCTCGACTTCACGCAGTATCTCGCAGGCCCGGCCTGCACCCGGCTGCTCACCGAGATGGGCGCGGATGTCATCAAGGTCGAGATTCCGCCCTACGGAGACCCGCAGCGCTCCGGCGTACCGCGAAGGAACAAGCGGTCGGGTGGGTACGTGCAACAGAATCGGGGCAAGCGCAGTATCTGCGTCGATGTGACCAAGCCCGAGGGCGTCGAGGCGGTCAAGGAGCTCGTGCCGCTGGTCGACGTGGTGGTCGAGAACTACAGCGCCGGGGTGATGGACCGACGGGGTCTGGGCTACGGCGACCTGTCGGCCGTCAATCCGCGACTGATCATGGCGTCCATCTCCGGGTTCGGGCAGACCGGCCCCATGAAGCACAAGACGGCCTTCGATTTCATCGCCCAGGCCTACTCGGGGTTGATGCACGTGACCGGTCATCCCGATGGTCCACCGCTCCCGACCGGCATAGCGCTCGGTGACAACAACGCAGGGTTCCACGCCTTCGCCGGCCTCGGCTACGCCCTGTACCGGCGAGAGAAGACCGGGGCGGGGTGTCACATCGACATCTCGATGGTCGAGGCGCTCTTCCACATGCAGGAACTCGCAGTCCACAGCGCGTCGATGGATCCGGACTACAAGGCCGAACGCCACGGGGCCCATTATTCGAGCCTCTCACCGGCCGGTGCGTTCAAGGGGCCGCAGGGCTACATCGCCATTCTCTGTACCCAGAACCAGATCGGGTACCTGTGGGAGGCGATGGAACGGCCGGAGTTCGCCGACGATCCTCGTTTCGCCGATGCATTGCCACGCCTCGAGAACCGTGAGGCGATGACGGCGGAGATCGAGGAGTGGATGCAGAGCTTTGCCACCGACGCCGAGGTCCTGGCCCGTCTCGACGCTTGTCGAGTGCCCTCGGCACCGGTGCTCGATCCGACCGATGCGGTGAATCATCCGTTCTTCGTGGAGCGTCGAGCGGTGCGAGAAGTGCCCGACCCGCTGCTCGGCAGCATCACGGTTCCCGGTTTCCCCATCAAGTTCTCCGATGCGCCTCCGGAACCCGATCTCGTGACGCACTCACTCGGCGAGGACAACGAGGCAGTGTTCGGCGGATTGCTCGGGTACGACACCGAGCGCATCGGCGAGATGTACGAACGGGGAATCCTGGTTCGCCGTCAGCACTGACGCTCCCGACGCCCCACCGTCGGAGGCAGTCGGTTGGAGCCGTCCGATCTCATGTTCACCGATCATCTCGACGCACCGATCGCCTGGCGGGAAGCCGGGCATGGATCACCACTGGTCTTCCTGCACGGCCTCGGCGGTACGCGCAAATCGTGGGAGCCCCAACTGCGCGGGTTGGCCGACCGATTCCGATGCATTGCCTGGGACATGCCGGGCTACGGCGCGTCGGCCATCCAGACCCCGCTGTCGTACCCCGTGATCGTTCAACGCCTCGTCGGACTGCTCGATCGTCTCGACATCGAGGCGGCCACGCTCGTCGGGTTGTCGTTCGGTGGCATGCACGCACTGCATACGGCGATCGCCCACCCGGACCGGGTCGAAGCGCTGGTCCTGGCCGATACCAGTCCGGCGTTCGGTCTGGACGGTACGAGCCCCGAGGACTGGAAGCGTGGTCGACTGGCAGCGTTGGAGGCGGGTCTGACGCCCGGTGACCTGGGGCCCGCCGTGCTCGATGCCATCGTCGCTCGCCCGCTCGATCCGGGCATCCGGGGGGAGTTGCTGGAGGCATTCGCCGACATCTCACCGGCGGCCTTTCGTGCCGCGGTCGATTGCCTGCCGACCAACGACGTGCGCAACGAGTTGGCGTCGATCA
>JAHECQ010000423.1 GCA_024641625.1 Acidimicrobiales bacterium
GCCGAACGGGAACGCCAGCACCCCCCAACCGACCAGCGCGCCCGCAATCGTCGCAATCTGGCGAACAACGATGCCGAACGCCATCGTGCGGCCCAGCCCTTCGAAGGCCATCTCCTGGTTCAGCTTCGCCAGACCGAACACCGGTTGGACCTGCAGCGGCACGGTCACGAACATCGAGGCGAGCAGCACCGCCATGTGCTCGCCCTCGAACGAGCGAGCCAGTACCGGCGCAACACCAACCGCGAGAAGCGTCAACCCGACGACGGTCCACATGACCTGTCGATAGAAGCGCTCGAAGTCCCCACCGATGTTGAGCAGGTCGACCAAATAGGGCCGCAGGACACTACGCAACGACGCTGCCACCGCCACGAAGCTCAACGCGATGGCGAAGACCCCGAACTGTTCGGGCAACAGGAGCCGCCCGAGAACCAGCTGAGCCAGAAGACTCGACGTCCGCATCACGACCGTGGCGATGGCCATGGCAACGCCGCCTCGAACCGCACGGGTCCGCAGGCCGCCATCGAGTTCCTCGGGTCGTGCCGTCCCAAGAGGCCTGAGTGGTGATGATGGCACGCCGACGTGCTCACGCCCGACGGGTACAACGCCTCTGTCGTGGATCGCCTTGGTCACGCCCGCACTTTCGTCGACTCCGCCCGACCCCCTATCGGCAGATCCCGACGCGTCGTTGAATCCTTCGACCCCATCGCAACCGATCGACGGCCCAGGTCGGTGATCGATCGCCCCTGTGGGGCGCAGCTCAGGGGTTCAGACGGAGCGTCTGGTGAGACGCGTCGTTGGTGTCGACCCCGTCGAACAACCAGTCGACCGCCGGCACGTGAGCGCTGGGCAACAACGTCAACGAATCGAGTCCGGGGGCCAAATCGATCGTCGCGTCGAACGTCGCGCTGGCACCGCGTTCGACGCCGAATCGGCCGACCATCACCGTGTTCGCCCCATCGCGGCCGTAGACCTCGAGATCGGGTCCTGCTCCGACGAACTGCATCTTCGTCACCGTGCCGGGCGCCTCGATGAACAGTCGACCCAGGTAGCCGCCTCGCTCTTGGAATCCGATGGCCTCCCACGGCCCGATCACATAGTTGATGAGGCCGTCAGGCACCCGGTTGGTGAGTGAGATCTCCAGGCTGATTCGATGGCCGCCATCGTCGGCCGGTTCGGTGGTCGCCTCGACCCGGATGTCGAGGTAGGGGTCCAGCTTGTTGGCGCCCAGGTTCATGACGCCGACGCTGATCTCGTCACCGCTGAGCGCGCCCGACACGCCGACCTGGTCCCACATTGCCTGCACGTCGGGGTTCGACGAATACGCCAGCAGGTGGCGGCCATCGGCCACGGGTCGCATCGAATCGAGCAGCTCGAACGGATCCCAGTCGCCGTCGGCGAACTTGGCGAACGCCGCGCCCGCAATTGACGAAAGAAGATCGGACCGGCTGTCGCTGAGGGCGGCGAAATCGTCGTAATCGGAGACCAGGGACGGGTCTTCGAAGTAGTTGTACTGCTCGGTGAGCATGTAGTTCAACACATTGTCGGTCCTGAACTCCTGACCGTCGACCTCGACAGGTCCGACCACCTCGAGCAGCGCGGCCAACGCGACCGGATCGATGGTGAGCGCGCCGTCCATCACCTCGCCCCGAACCTCGTTCCACAGCGCCAACGCCATCGGGCCCGAGTACGCGTCGTAACGGGGCGTCAATGCCAGCTTCCGGAAGTCGTTGCCGGGCACGAGGAACCCCCAGTTCTCTGCCACGTCTGGGTCCACCGGAGCGATGGCCGTCTCGACAGGGACCTCGTCCAACGTGACGAACTCCGACACCAAGAACGCGCCGCGGTCGATCTCGAGTGATCCGATGGTCAGTGGCATCCCCGACCCGGCCTGCATCTCGTTGACGTTGGCTCCGATCATGAGGTACCGACCGTTCTCGGCGAAGATTCGCAAGCCCTTGATCACCGTGTACGCCTCGTCGACGCGGGGGGTCAGCTCCCCCAGCTTGGATCGTGCCTCCGCCTGGGCCGACGCAAGGGGCGAGACGATCGCCTGCGTGGGGCCGAGGTCGTAGTCGGCGAGGACCTCCTTGAGCCCGAGCAACGCAGTCTCGAGTCCCGCCAGCTCGGTGACCCGTTCCTCGGCCCGCGCATCCACCACCGCCGCAGCCGCGGTGGCCGCATCGTCGCTGTGGGCGACCACCGCATCGGCGGTGTAGACCAGGCCGCGCGTGGCCGTCAGCTGTCGTCCGAGAACCGGTACCAGCCGCCAAGGTTCGAGGTACTTCCTGGCCAGCAAACCGTGCGCACGCTCGAGAGAAGCACGGGCAGTCCCGAGATCGCTCCGGACCGCGTCGATGTCGGCAGTCGTCGGGTCGACCTCGGCCAGGGTGGTCAGGGTCGACTGGGCCTGCGTCGCCGCCGATCGAGCCTGCAGAACGGTCCAGACCGACGCGACCAGCCAGACGACCACCAGCCAAAAACCAAGCGATGCGACCCAACCCCGGAAGGGCCACGATCGCATCGCTCGGGTTGCTGACTCTCGTGTCGAGTCGGCCGCATCGCCATCGGCGGGCGATTGGGGCGTCGATCCGACCATGAACCGGAAGACTAGTCTCCGGCAGGTCGCTCCTAGTCGATGGCGCTGCGACGGCTACGGCTCACCAGGACAGCACCACCGGCGACGAGCGTGCCACCCGCCAGGACCAACGTCATGACGTCGCCCCCGGTGACGGGCAGCGACTGCTTGGGGGTGGTGACTGCGGGGGTGGGAACCGAACTCGGGCCCTCGACCGAAGGCTGACCGGGGGTGAGCGTCGTGGGCTTCACGTCGATCGTGCACTCGGGCTCGGTGGCCGCAACATTGGAGAAGGCGCAATCGGCGGCGCTCACGCCACCGCTGTAGACGGCCAGGACGATTGCCGCTCCTCCGACGATACGTCCGAAGGTTGCGATGCTGCTCTTGTTCGTCTTCATTTGCTTTGCCTCTCTCCGCCAAGTGGAGTCAAATGGCCTGTTCTTTTGTTACCCATTCATTGTGAACGGCGGACCCGGGTGAGCGCAATGGCGCACGCTAGGCAAAGGTGCCGTCCATCGAAGACCCCGACACGCTAGCACGCCCGTCACCCCCAACCCGTGGATGCCGTCGCGGCGTCGCACCGAAACCGAGGGTCACGTCGGACATCACCGCGGGAAGGACCGCAGCACAACCCAGCCGAAGCAGCGCTGGGTCAGAAGGTGCCGGTGAAGCGCCGATATTCGGGACTGTCGGAGAAGTACAGGACGACGGTGCCCCGACTCATCCCGCCGGCCATCTGGGCGAGCCAGAACGCCTGACCTGGCGCATCGGGCTCGCGACACATCACGTTCCCGTACACCAGCCGAACGAACTGGGTGTTCGTGAGATTCGCTCCGTACCGGGCGACGAATTCGGGGCTCTGTGAGAAGAACTCCGATGCCCGGGTATTGGTCCACTGCCCCGCCTCGATCTGGCTCTTCCAGAACCGGTAGCCGCCAGGATCGGGAGTGCGAAGGAAATAGGCGCCGTAGAGACGCGCAATCCAGCCGTCGATCCCACCCCGGCCGACCCATTCGCCGGTCACCGGCGACCCACAGGCCGCAGGCGGTGGCGGGGGGACCGGGGTCCGAGCGTCGGCCAGCATGCGATTGAGGAGGTTGCGGCTGCTGGTCACGACAGCCGGATGCTCGAACCCGCTTCGCCCCAGTCCCCACGACCAGTGCAACGTACCCGCCGACCAGACCCAG
Organism: Acidimicrobiales bacterium; assembly: GCA_024641625.1. GTDB lineage: Bacteria > Actinomycetota > Acidimicrobiia > Acidimicrobiales > SZUA-35 > JAHECQ01. The sequence continues at coordinate 3,763 of JAHECQ010000423.1, forward strand.
GCGCCGCTCGGAGCCCGATAGATGTGGGTCTGGGCGCTTCCGCCGCCAAAGGGTGAAT
>JAHECQ010000424.1 GCA_024641625.1 Acidimicrobiales bacterium
CCTTGATGAGGGTCGCCCACTGGTAGCGCCCCAGGGGCCCTGGGGTCGGGTCGACCAGCACCGGGACCCCCCACGATCGCGCTCGTTGCCCGATCGCGGCCAAGACCTCCGAGCGCAGGACGCCCTTCCCGTAGTCGCTCACCACCACGACGTCGGGTCGAGCGACCTGGGCCAGCGCTTCGATCATGGCGGCGCCATGCTCGTGTTGGTCGGTGGCCGCTGGGTCCTCCCAGTCCACCCGCGCGATCTGACGGTGGCCGGCCATCAGTCGTTGCTTGCGCGTGGTGGTGATCTGGTCACCACGGTGCAGGTGCGTGGTGGCGATGCCGGCTTGCTCGCAGGCCTCGACGATCGAATCGCCGGCGGCGTCGGTTCCGATGATCGCCAACAGGTCGACGGCAACGTGGAAGGCGCGGAGTTGGTGGGCGACGTTGCCCGCGCCGCCCAGGCCGTGGGTCGTTGCTTCGGCTCGCAGGACAGGGACCGGTGCCTCGGGCGATTGCCGATCGACCCGACCGAGCAGGTACTCGTCGAGCATGACGTCGCCCACGACGAGCGCACGAACCGATGTTGCCGCTGCGAGGAGGCGGTCGGCGAGCGGCGTCACCGGTCGGTCACGGTTCGTTCGAGCTCCTCGGCCCACAGGTGCAAGAGCACGGTGTGCACCTCTTGCACGCGCGGCACGCGGGGCGAGGGCACCGCCAGGAGGTGGTCGGCCAGCGCCGCCAGGTCGCCGCCGCCCTCGCCGGTCATCGCCACCGTCACGGCGCCCGAGTCGCGAGCGCGGGCCAAGGCCCGGACCACGTTCGGGGAGGTGCCGCTGGTGGAGATGGCCAGCACCACGTCGCCGGGGTGCACCAGCGCCTCGACCTGGCGGGCCAGGGCTTCCTCGAAGCCGAAGTCGTTGGCCATGGCCGATGCCGCGACCGAATCGGTGCCCAGGGCCAGCGCAGCCAGGGGAGGACGGGTCTGCTGGTAGCGCCCCACGAGCTCGGCCGCGAAGTGCTGGGCTTGGGCGGCGCTACCCCCATTGCCCAGCGCGAGCAACTGGTGTCCGGCCAGGAAGCTGGCACGGCTCGCCGCCACGGCGGCCGTCAACGGTCGCTCGAGGACGTCCCATGCGGTCGCGGTCACGGCGAGGTGCTCCTCGAAGGATTCGCGCACGTCGTCAACCTTCCCCAGTTCGGCCCTGCTGGCGCTCGCCGGGTCGACACTACCGACTGGTACCGTGGCCCCCATGGCCTGGGAAGAAACGTCCTCCCTGCCCGGGACGGGACCGGCCCCAGAGCCAGTGTGCCGGGCCCCGTTCGTGGCAATGGAGTTCGACCCGTTCGGCGACGTCCAGGCGTGCTGTGCGAACGCGCTGTTCCCGCTCGGGAACGTGGGCCGCTCATCGCTGCGCGAGATCTGGGAGGGGCCCCGTGCCCAGGCCCTGCGGGACGCGCTGGCCAACCACGACCTTTCCCTTGGCTGCAGCGTGTGTCGCTACCGTCTGGTGAACGGCCACGGCGAGCTGCCGCTGGAGTACTACAACAACTTCCCGATGCCCGGCGACGACGTGCGCTGGCCTTACAGCTTGCAGTTTTCGCTGCACAACACCTGCAACCTGGCGTGCGTCATGTGCGGGGCCGATCGGTCGTCCAAGATCCGGACCCAACGGTCCGGGCTGGCGCCGCTTCCCCATGCCTACGGCGATGCGTTCTTCTCGCAGATCGAGCCCTTCCTGGCCCATGCCGGGGCGGTCGACTTCTCGGGCGGCGAGCCCTTCTTGATCGCCGAGCACGGGCGGATCTGGGACCTCCTCATCGCCATGGACGAACGTCCGTTGTGCAGCCTGACCACGAACGGAACGGTTTGGAACGAGCGGACCGAGCGCGTGCTGGCTGAGCTCGACACGCACATCTCGGTGTCGGTCGACGGCATGACCGCAGAGACGTTCGAGGCCATCCGGGTCGGGGCCCGATTCACCGAGGTCATGGCCAACCTCGATCGCTTCCTCGACTACACCAACGAGCGAGGCACCGTCTTGACCATGAGCTGGTCGCTCGTACGGGCGAACTGGCACGAGTTGGGTGCAGCAGCCCGCTTTGCAGAGAGCCGAGGGATCCACCTCAAGGTGCAGACCGTGATCGAGCCGGAGTTCGGGCTGCAACGCCTTCCGACCTCCGAGCTGACCGAGGTCGTCCGGGCGTTGCAAGCCGAGGGCGAGGTGCTCGAGGCGGAGCTCGTGTTGAACCGGGACATGTGGCGACGGGAGGTCCGGCGCCTCGAAGAGGAGCTCGAGCATCGTGCCACGGGAGGCTTGAGGGGCCTGTGCATGGAGCCCGCCGGCCCCGAGAACGTGGACCACGTGGTGGCCATGATGTTGGACTCGACCGAGCGCCTGGTCCCCGTGGGCGAGCGCGACGACGTGGTCGCCCGGTCGACCGCGGACCTCCAGCGCTGGTGCAGCACCGACCGAGTTGCCCGGTTCGACCTCGACGCTCGGGGGGCGGTGGTGGACGGGTCGCTCGGCGCCTTGGCCGAAGGCGTCCTGGCCGACATCGATGGTGCCGCCGTCGTCGATGTGGCCTCGATCCTGCGCTCCTTCGAGGAGGTCCTAGGCGGGCAGTTGTGGATCGGCGAGGAGTGGGCCGAACACGATCGCCTGGTCCACATCTTGTGGATCGGCCGCGCCGTGCGAGACAAGGTCGGCCTGGTCATCGAATGCGTGACCGTTGCCGACGATGCGGGCACCACGTTGTTGATGGCCGTCGATGCCACGCTGTTGGGGGCCGCTGGCCCCGAGGCCGTTGCGGTGTCTTTGGGCCCTCGACGTTCGGTCGCGCCTGGCGTCGAGGTCGACTGACGTGGCGCCCGAGCGCGACACCGGGTGTCGGGCACCCAGCACGCAGCTGTTCTTGAACCCCCAAGGCGAGGTGATGCCGTGTTGCCGGCGGCTCGAGTCCTACGGGAACGTTGCAGATGCCTCCTTGCTCGAGTTGTGGCACAGCAGCCAGCGCCGCCAACTCGAGCAGCGGTTGGCCGGCCACGACTACGCCGATGGCTGCGAGTCCTGCGGGGCGGAGGTCGAAGCCGAGGGTTGGGAGGGTTCGTACCCGGCCACCTTCGGCTCCCAAGCGCCCGCCGACGCCTCGTTGGATCGATGGCCAGAGCGGATCGACTTCAACCTGTCGAACTCGTGCAACCTGCAGTGCATCCAGTGCTCGGGCGAGCTGTCCTCGGCCATCCGCATCCACCGAGAGCGGCGGCCACCGCTTCCCCAAGTCTACGACGAAGGCTTCTACGCGGACCTCGAGCAGTTCATCCCGAACCTGTCGAGCGCCCACTTCGCCGGCGGCGAGCCCTTCCTCGCGGCCGAGAACTTCCGGGTCTGGGACCTGATCGGCGAGCTGAACCCCTCGCTGCCCGTGACGATCACCACCAACGGCACCGTCTTCAACGAACGGGTCGCCCGCGTCCTCGATCAGCTGGACGTGTCGATCGTGGTCTCGCTCGATGCCATCTCCCCGGACCGGTACCGCACGATCCGGGTAGGCGGCGAGCTGGCCCCGGTGCTGGCGAACGTTGAGCGGTTCCGGAGCCACTGCGCCGCCGCCGGGACGGACTTCTCGGTCAACCACTGCCTCATGGTCCAGAACCACGACGAGTTCGCTGACCTGTTGTTGTGGGCAGAGGGACTCGACGTCCACGTCGACGTCAGCGTGGTGCGCGCCCCGAGCACGTGCAGCATCGCCCGCCTGGATCCGGCCGAGCTCGCCGCTGTGCATGCCAGCCTCGAGGAGCGCGAGCCCCTGGTCCGTGACCGGCTCGT
>JAHECQ010000425.1 GCA_024641625.1 Acidimicrobiales bacterium
GGGCCTGGGCCAGTTGCTGCGAAATGTCGATCTGGTCAAACGGAACCTGAACCCGACGTTGGAGATGAGCACGATCTTGTGCGTCATGTTCGACGCCCGGACCAAGCTGTCCGGTCAGGTGGTCAGCGAAGTGCGGGATCACTTCGGTGACAAAGTGCTCAAATCGGTGATCCCGCGATCCGTTCGTCTCTCCGAGGCCCCGTCGTTCGGCCAACCGATCACCACGTTCGATCCAACCTCTCGGGGTGCAATTGCCTATCGAGACGCTGCACGGGAGGTGCACCATGGCGCGATCTAGTGGACTGGGCAAGGGCCTGAGTTCAATCATCCCCGGGGCGGAATTGTCCGACGCAGACACCACTCATGGGGCGGTGCTGTCCGATATCCCTGTGGCTTCGGTGACGCCGAACCCCAATCAACCACGCGTCCACTTCGACGAGGAGAGTTTGACGGAGCTGTCGGCTTCGATCACCGAGATGGGGGTGCTCCAGCCGATCCTCGTTCGTCCGCTCGATGACGGTGCCTTCGAGTTGATCGCGGGAGAGCGACGATGGAGGGCGGCACAACGTGCAGGTCTGGCCACCATCCCAGCGATCATTCGGCTCACCGACGATGCCGGCTCCGTCGAGCAGGCGTTGGTCGAGAACCTTCACCGCCAGGATCTCACCGCACTGGAGGAGGCCGCGGCGTATCAGCAGTTGCTCGACGACTTCGGTCTCACCCACGATCAGGTTGCGACCAGAGTCGGCAAGAGCCGTTCTGCGATCACGAACAGCCTGCGGCTGTTGGGTCTCCCTCCGGCGGTTCAGCGCCTCCTTGCCGACGGCCAATTGTCGGCCGGGCACGCACGAGCATTGCTCGGAACTCCGGATCGTGGCCGACAGGAGCAGCTCGCTCGCGAGGCCGCTGCAGGCGGATGGTCGGTTCGGATGGTGGAAGAGGCCGTCCGCGCCGAGGGTGCTGGGGGCACGTCCTCCCCGGCCGTCGAGCCGAGCAGTCCGGAGGGGGCACCGATCGATGGCGCCGGGCTGACTCCGTCGACGAGGTTACGCCCGCCCGGGTTGCTCGAACTCGAGCATCTCTTGGCCGAGCACCTCGAGACGCGCGTGAGCGTCCAGATGACGGCGAAGAAGGGTCGTGTCACGATCGAATTCGCTGACCTCGAGGACCTCGAGCGGATCTATCGGGCAATGACCAGCTGAACCACTGGTACACACCTTCGCGCGACCCTCACGTCGCGCGTGACCCTGAGACCAGCGCTGATCACGTGGCAGTCACGATCCGTCACCAAAGTTCAGGATTCATCCGCCGTTCACTCACGCTGCGTGGCGGTCAGCTCAATGTCATGTCGAGGGAAACCCACAGGCTGTGTGCAAGGTTGTGGACAACTCACGCTTCGGTGGGGGAGATGCCGGATGTCCATGCGATGACGGCCTCGACGACCGCGTCGGTGACGGCGTCGGTCGCGTCGACGGCGGCCCGGATCGGGCCGAGCGAACACAGCACCGCCGGCATTCGTGTTTCACGGAGAACAGGCAGCCGCATCCCTTGGACCTCCGGAGCCGGGAGCAGTGAGGTCGTCCAGTTCTCGGCGATGCCCGTTGCAAGCACACGACCTCCGATCGATTCGAACGTAGGTACGGCAAAATACGAGCACATCGAACGATTGTCTGATCGGGCTTCGAATCCGACATACACGTGAGCCCCGAATCGATTTGCCGCGGCTGCCTGCGCCGCGGCCTCGTACTCGTCGGTCGACATCACGGTGGCACCGCTGGTGCGCAGTCTCCGTGTCACCGATCGGGCGATGGCGCTCAGACCACCGAACTGTCCGACGACGATGCGCAGTGTGCGCAGCGACGCCTGGGTCGTCAAGGCCTCGCGCACGGAGGCGACGCCGGGACCAGATCCGGTCTGGCGCCGGAGCAGTTCGAGCATTCGGACCGTGCGAGCTCCGCAGATACCGTCCGGCGTGAGCCCGCCATTTCGTTGGAAATCAACGAGGGCCCGGGTTGTGGCCGGCCCGAAGATGCCGTCGGGGCGCCCGCAATCGAACCCCAGTCGATTGAGGTCGTCTTGTAGTTCGGCGATGTCGTCGCCGCGCAGCTGTGGGGCGGCGAGCACCAACAATCGGTCACCGAGGCGCCAACCGGCCTCGACGAGCGCCATCCACGTGTGCTGGTCGCACGATCCACTGGTGTGAAGACCGCGTTGGCGCTGAAACGACATCACCGCCTCGCGGGTCGAGGTGCCGAATTCGCCCGGCGCGTCGCCGCGCTGGGCCAATCCCGCAGCACCGAGCCGTCGCTGCAGATCTCGAATCGCGTCGCCCCGCTGTCCCTGTGCGAGCGGGAAGCGTTCGGTCAGTGGGTCGTGGCGAGGAATTCGTCGAGCTCCTGGAGCAGGGTGCCCTTGCTCTTGGCACCGACCAGACGCTTGGACACCTCACCGCCGGAAAACACCAACAGGGTGGGGATACTCATCACGTTGTAGCGCATGGCCAGATCCGGGTGGTCGTCGACGTTGAGCTTGGTGACCGTCACATCGGATCCGTGCTCATCGGCGATCTCGGCCAGGATCGGTGCGATCTGCTTGCACGGACCACACCATTCGGCCCAGAAGTCGACGATCACAGGCTTGTCGGAGCCGATCACGGTCTCGTCGAATGTGTTGGAGGACAAGTTGACGATGCCGTCTGCCATGGCGCATTCCTTTCGGGGTTCACGAGCAGCGTAGGGCGCCCGCGTCGGGTTTGATGCAACCACGGACCCACGCCGGAACATTCCCGATCTCTCACATTGATCTGTCGGCGCGGCCGACCAGTCAGTGATGGACGTTCGCCTCGAGCCAACGTTCGGCGTCGATCGCGGCCATGCATCCGGAGCCGGCGGCCGTGATCGCTTGGCGGTAGACGTCGTCTTGCACGTCGCCACAAGCGAACACACCCTCGACGTCGGTGTAGGACGAGTTGTCCTGGGTGATCAGGTAACCGGTTTCAGGGTTCATGGCGAGCTTGTCGACGAAGAGATCGGTGTTCGGACGGTGACCGATGGCGATGAACAGCCCGGTCACTGCCAGGGTCGACACCGATCCGTCCGTGGTGTCGGTCAATTCGATACCGCTGACCGAGGTGTCGCCGAAGATGTCGGTGACGTGGGCATTCCAGCGGAATTCGATCTTCGGGTTCGCGAACGCCCGATCCTGCATGATCTTGGAGGCACGAAGTTCGTCGCGCCGGTGCACGATCGTGACCTTGTCGGCGAACTTGGTGAGGAACGTGGCCTCTTCGATGGCCGAGTCGCCGCCGCCGACGACAGCAATCTCGTGGCCACGGAAGAAGAAGCCGTCGCACGTGGCACAGGTCGACAGCCCATGTCCGATCAGGCGCCGTTCGGGCTCGAGGCCGAGCATGAGCGACTGTGCGCCGGTGCTGACGATCACGGAATGCGCTCGATATTCGGTGTCACGCACCGAGACCCGGAACGGCCGTTCGGAGAAATCGACTGACGTGACCTTCTCGGTGAGGATCTCGGTGCCGAATCGCTGCGCCTGGGCGCGCATGTTGGCCATCAGCTCGGGGCCCATGATGCCGTCGGGGAACCCGGGGAAGTTCTCCACCTCGGTGGTCAGCATCAACTGCCCACCTGGTTGATCACTGGTGCTCGACGGCTCCCCTTCGATCAACAGCGGGGCCAGATTGGCGCGCGCCGTGTAGATCGCAGCGGTCAGCCCGGCAGGGCCCGATCCGATGATGATGACGTCGCGAACGTCTGACATGTCACTCCCTCGTGGGTGGATTCGAACGCTCGGT
>JAHECQ010000426.1 GCA_024641625.1 Acidimicrobiales bacterium
CGTCAGATCTACCGCAACGTCCTTGGACGCGAAGGTGAAGACGGCGGGGTCACCTTCTGGAACAGCCAGATGAGCGCCGGCATGGACCGCGGCACCCTCCTCCTACGGTTCTCCGAGTCGCCGGAGAACATCGCACGATCGGGCACCAGCCAACCAGCGCTCGGCCCATTCAACGCAGGCCTCCCCAGCGGATGGACCTGCACCGGCTGGGCACCACCAACCCCCGGTGACTCCAAGAACTGCTCGGATTTCGCCACCCAGGCCGAAGCCCAAGCCTGGTTCGATTACTACTACCCGTCCTACGGTGACATCGCCAAGCTCGACGCTGACAACAACCGGGTCGCCTGCGAAAGCCTCCCGTAACCCAGATACGCAGATCGAGTGTCGTCGACTGACCCAAGGTCGGACCGAAGGAGACCGGAGCAAGTCCAAAGCCCTGTTCTCTGTGGCACCGGCAGGGAGGACGCACGATGAAGACCGTCGCCAACATCATCTGGTTCATCCCCGGACTTCTACTTGCGGTCGGCTACGTGGCCTCGGGCGTGGCGATGTGCGTCACCATCATCGGCATCCCGTTCGGTTTGCAGTCCTTCAAATTCGTCCCATTGGCGCTGTTCCCCTTCGGCAAGGAAATCGTGATGCTGCGTTGCGATGAGGCGGCAGCTCACGGCCCGACGGCTACTCAGTCGAGCCCGTAGAGCTCAGCCACGTTGTCGTGGAGGATGGCCCGCTTCTCGTCCTCGGTCAGCATCGTCGTCTGTTCGGCCAGCATCTCCTGGCTCCAGGGCCAGGTCGAGTCGGAGTGGGGGAAGTCGTTGGCCCACATCAGCATCTTGTGGATCGGGGTGTCGTCGAGCCGGCACATCTTGAACGCAACCCAATCGTCTTGGAAGGTGAGGCGAACGTGGTCGAGGCAGTACTCGCTCGGCAACCTCGACAATGCGGCCGCCCCCATCCAGTTGCTGTGACGCTTGATGGCGTGGTCCATGCGGTACATGAAGTGGGGGACCCAGCCGGCGTCGGCCTCGGTGCAGGCGATGACCAGCTGGGGGTTGCGCTCGAAGACACCGCCCATGACCATCATGGCGATCACGTCCTGGTTGCCTCTCACGATCGACATGAATGACGCTGACTTGGGGCCCCGGTGACGCTGTGCCCCCATGGTCAGGATGTGGAAGCCCAGAGGCATGCCCAGATCGACGCTGGCTTGGTAGAACGGGTCCCAGTAGGGATCGTCGTAGTCGGGCGTGTTGCCCCGGTAGGCGTCACCGGGATAGCCGGGCATCATCACGCCCCGCAGGCCCTGGGCCTTCATCTGCTCCAGGTCGAAGATGGCGGTCTCAACCGTGGCCGCTGCGGTCTGGCCCAGGCCGTAGAGGCGAGAATGGTCGTAGGCGCAATACTCCGAGATCCAGCGGTTGTATGCCTTGAAGCAGGCGTCCTTGTAGTCAACGTCCTTGTGGTTGCAGAGCATCATGCCGACCGTCGGGTAGATGATCTCGCCCGCCACCCCGTCACGGTCCTGGTCAGCGGCCCTGGTTTCGGGCTTGAACCCCGACTGATGGACCTCGTCGAAGGTCCGGCCCATTTCCTGCAGCTGTTCGGGAGGGATGCCGGCCGCCGACGACAGGCTGAGGGCGATGGGACTGCGCATGCCGGGGACGACGAACAGATCGCCTTTGACCTCGTCCCGGATGACGTGCGGCGCCTCGTCCCGGTACTTGGGGTCGATGTAATCGATGTAGCAGTTCGGTGGCTCGGTGATGTGCGAGTCGGCCGAGATGATGGGCCGATCGACGATGGCGGTGCCGGTGGTATCGGTGGCAGTCATTGAACCCCCTGAAGCTCCCAACCAGTGTGGGACGCCGCTCGCCATCGTGTCGAGTCGGGGCGAAGTTTTTCCGCCGTCACGACGCTTCGATGTGTGGTCTTCGGCCGCTCAGAAAGCGGAGCAGCGACTTCTGTGCCATCTGTTGCGTTGTTCGATCAGTGGGCGGCGATTGGGTCCGAGCCTCGACGTCAGTCGACCGTGATCGCACTCGACACGGTTGTTCGCATGCTGCTCGGCGTCGGCATCCGGGATCGGTTCTTCGATGGCGGTCTCGGGAGCTGGAGCGAGATCGGAGATGGCTTCGTCTGGTTCCCCGTGAGCGTCGAGTGCCTGCTGGACGAACGTTCGGGCTGCAGCAATGTTGCGTCGCGATGAAACGTGCGCGTCGATGGCCCAGTAGACGTAGTGCCACTTCCCGCGGCTTTCACGTAGGTCTCCTCGACGACCCAGCGTGCACCGACGCTGGGTCGTCGCGGTCGTGCTGCATCGATCAGTGAGGAGTGAAGCGTTGGACTCATCGGTGAGTCGTGACGTGATCGACCTCGATGCCTCGTTCGATGAGCGGCTCTTCGACGTTGCGGTAGGACCGCGCATAGCGGAAGCGGACTCGGCAGCGCCGCGACGGTCCACCCGAACACGCCGGCTGCTTGGTGCCGATCCGTCGACGCAACGGTGCCCTGGGTCGGCGATACTCGGTGTATGAGCAGAGATCCTGTCGATGGTGTCGCTTTCTCCCAGGTCCCTTGGCAGTCCACGTCCGTGTTGTGGGGCCCTGAGTCCGACAAGCCCGCCGAACTCGACATCAAAGGCTACGGCCTCGCTCGGGTGTTGTCCCGCGACCTGGACAGCGGCGCGATCAGCTTGTTGATCAAGGAGCCGCCGGGGTGGCACACCGCGGCCGCCGAGACGCATTCGGTGCTTCAGGAGGACATTCTGCTCGAGGGCGATTGCTGGTACGGCGAGGAGCACTTCGAGGGACCGACCTACTTCTGTTTTCCGCCGGGACATCCCCACGGGCCGATGTTCACCGAGACGGGTGCGTTGTGGCTGGTCACCCTTTCGGGCGGGTTCGATGTGACCTACAGCAGCGAGGTTCGCGCCGAGCACATGTCCTGGTACTCCATGGCGCGGGCTTCCAGGGCCCCCGAAGCGCAAACGTCGCTGACCGAACTGTGACGGCAAACGGGCCCGCTGGTTTTCATCGCGGCGTCGCAGCTGTGCCGGCTTCGGTGTTTCGGACTCGGCGATGACTCGTCGGGCAGAGTCCGGGTGTTCCTCGGACCGTAGCCCAAGGTGGCCGGAGATTGAGCGGGGCTGTGGCTACAGGCCGGCAAGCCAGTCTTTGGCCTCCTGGTAGATGTCTTCGATGGTCATCTCGTCGATGGGGTTGGCCTCGAGGAGGCCGATCTCGTCGCGAAGGTAGCGGTAGGTAATCGTGATCGGGAACGATGCGGTCGGGCGGGGCGCCCAGCGGATGGCAGTGAGATAGCGGCGGGATCGTTCGAGATCACCTTTGGCGTAGGAGTGAGATGCAAGGGGCAGGAGTAGATCGGGGAGGCCGCTGTCGTTGTTGACCCGTCGGCCGACATGATCCGCGCCGCCCGGTTCAGTGCAGGACCGAAATAATCGCCGTCACGTTCCTGTGCCTCGCCGGTGTGGACACCCATTCGGACCCGTATCTCGGCGCCCCCAGGCCATGAGGCGTCGGCCAGTGCCTCCTGGGCGTTCTTCGCGGCCTGCATCTCGGCGGGATGCTCTTGCCACAGGCGAGTCGACCCCTCGATGTCGGTGAACAAGAACGTCACCGTCCCCGTCGGTCGCTCAACCATGTCCAGAGGATCGCACACCATCCGACAACGACGCCTCCAAAGACCGAACGGGACCGCTTGGAGGCATCCGGGATCGCCGGGTTCGGGGCAGGGGGGGTCAGCGTCCTGCGGCGAGTCCGCCGTATTCGCGGGCGGCGAGGGGGTCTC
>JAHECQ010000049.1 GCA_024641625.1 Acidimicrobiales bacterium
CGATTCTCGTCACCCGCTCTCCGAGAATCCCCTGTTCAAGGTCGCCTCTCAGCCACACTCCTGGTTCATTACCGCGCTCGGTGCGCGACCACCGCGCAAGGACGGTCCCGGCCGAGACCACATTCGCCACCAAGGCCGAGCACGTGCCTCGTTGGCGACCTTGGAGACCGACGACGACCCCGACGAGCTCGGGCTGCGCCCTCTGGCGACTCGCTCACGCTCGTCGTTGCCGCTTGACCTCGTACATGTCGGCGTCCGCCGATTCGAGGAGCGGCTCGACCGATTGCCATTGATCGGCGCAGGCAATGCCGACGCTGACGCCCACGGACACGAAGTTGCCCATCGGGAGGAACGGCTCACGAATCGCCTCCCGGATGCGCTCGGCCACGACTCGAGCTCCCGACTCTCGGCAGTTGTGAAGGATGATGACGAACTCGTCGCCGCCCAACCGTGCGAGCAGGTCGTCGGTGTGCACGCATCGCTGTAGTCGGGTGGCCACCTCCTGGAGCACCAGATCTCCCGCCGCGTGGCCCAGCGCATCGTTCACCGCTTTGAACCCGTCGAGATCGCAGAACAACACGGCCAGGGGCGTGGACTCGACCAGTCGGGAGGAGTGATGGACGCGCTGCATGAGCGCCGCCCGGTTCAACAGGCCTGTGAGGGTGTCGAGTTCGGCCATTCGACGAAGTGCAGCCTCGGTGTTGCGCAGCGCGGTGACATCGACGCCGCTGACCAGCAGCCCGTTGATGACCTCGTCCTGGCGCAGATCGCTGATGGTGAGGCTCAGCCGTACCCGATTACCGGTCGTGGTCAAGAAGTCGGCTTCCAACAGCGCTTGGCCGTGAACGGGGTCGAGCTTGAGGAGGCAGTCGGCGACGACCTCTCGATCAGGCGGGGCGATCAGCGACGTGAGTTCTCTGCCCTCGACGGCAAGGAGGTCATAGCCGAGCAATCGAGTCAACTCACTGCTTGCACTCCGGATGCGGAAGTCGGGATCGAGGAGTACGAGGACTGCGCTCGAGTGATGTATGAGCGCACGTAGGAGGATGGGGTCGCCTCCGTCCATGGCGATTCGGTGGCGGTCCGAGACATTGCGGGCCACGACCACCAGCCGCCGACCATCGCCCGTGCCGAGTGCCCGACCGCGGAGCTCGATCGGCACCCATGATCCGTTGCCGTGACGGAGCCGGAGAGCCAGCAGCACGCTCGACTCATTGTGCGGGCGCTCGGCGATGCTGCCGAACGCAGCCAGGGCCATCTCCAGATCGTCGGGATGGACCGCTTCCAGGACGTTGTGACCTTCCCAGGCCTCGAGGCGATGGCCGAGCTGCTCCCATGTGGCCGGGTTCGTCCACTCGATGATGCCGTGTTCGTCCACCACCAGAACGGGATCGGGAAGTCCTTCCAAGATCTCGCCGAGTAGCCCGTCCATCACAGGCCAGCGTCGACCGATGGCACGACAGCGTTAGTCATTGCGATCGCGGTGGCGCATCGACGAGATCGGCGATCGACCAAGCCCCAACGAGTCGGACACGAGGGAGTTATCTTGACCGAGTGCTTGCGCAGGCTCCGAGGGTGCCGATGGAACGATCAATGCGTCATTCGCTTCTTCGTCGGGTTGGTTCGCTGCTGGTCGTTCCGGCTCTGGTTGCCTCCTCGTGTGCTGGCCCCGAGGATTCCAGTTCGGCCGATGTTCCTACGACGACTTCGACAACGTCGCGCCCGACGACGACTCGACCGACGACGACGCTGGCGCCGTCCACGATCTTGGACCCCTCCACCACGGTCGAGACGCCCGACAGCCTGGCCTTCGACCCCGAAGATGTCATTGCCGCCCCTGTGCCCGTGAGCGGACCAGCCACCACGATGGCGTCGAGCGCCGGCGGCATCGACGGGTATACGGGGATGCTTGGCTTCCTCGGCATCGATGATGTGCTGTACGGAGCCCCGGCATCAGTCCCGACAGCTGCTCCTGGCACCGCGCCGCTCACCGGGTTGCCGGCGGCATTGCCCGAGCGACCGGCCGTCGTGGTCAAGATCGACAACAGTCCCGCCGCCCGGCCGCAACGAGGCTTGAACGCAGCCGACATCGTCTTCGAGGAGCCGGTGGAAGGCGGTATCACCCGGTTCGCCGCAGTGTTCCACAGCGCAATGACGGTGGTCGGCCCGATCCGGTCGGGTCGAACGACCGATATCTCGTTCATCAACGCGTTCGGCGGCCCCGCGTTCCTCTATTCGGGTGCGAACCGGGTCATCGATGCGCTCTTGATGCGCCAGACGACCGTGCAGAACTACTCGGCTTCACGCTCGTCGGGCTATTGGCGCGACGGTGCCCGGAAGGTCCCACACAATCTGTTCACCGACGCTGCCAGCTTCGTGCACGTCGGCACGGCTCCACCTGCCCAGTTCGCCTACGGCAAGCCCCAGGGTGGCGTCCCGACGTCTTCGGTGACCGCGCTGGTCGGGAGGATCCGAGTGGCGTGGAGTTGGGAGGGTTCGGCCTGGCTACGGACCCAGAACGGCACCGCACACGTGTCCGATGGCAATCAGGTGAGCGCAGCCAATGTGATCATGGCGGTCGTCCCCGAGGGTTCGACCGGTCTGGTCGACTCGGTGGGCTCACCTGTTCCGGAGTACATCTTTGCCGGATCAGGTCCGGTAGCGGTCTTCACCGGCGGGCAACGCATCGAGGGAACGTGGACACGGCCCTCGTTGCGCAGTCCGGCCATCTTGACCGATGCGGTCGGCAACGTCATCGAATTGACGCCGGGGCGAACCTGGGTGGAGCTGGTCCTGCCCGGCTCCTTCGAGTCGTCGTGACTGTTAGCCTCGGTGCGTGATTCTGTCGGACCGCACCATCAAAGAAGAGATCGCCTCGGGGCGGATCATCATCGAACCCTACGAGGAAGCTGCCGTGCAGCCGAGTTCGGTCGACCTCCGGCTCGACACCTTCTTCCGAGTCTTTCGCAACCACACGCTGAGCCACATCGACGTCAAACAGAACCTCGAGGAGCTCACGCAGCTGGTCGAGGCATCCGACGATGATCCTTTCATCCTGCATCCGGGTGAGTTCGTGCTGGGAAGTACCGCTGAGCGTGTGGCCATTCCCGCCGACCTGGTCGGCCGTATCGAAGGCAAGTCGTCGTTGGGTCGACTGGGCCTACTCATCCACACCACCGCTGGGTTTGTCGACGCGGGCTGGGATGGCCAGTTGACGCTCGAGTTCTCGAACGTCGCCAACCTGCCGATCACCCTCTACCCGGGCATGAAGATCGGGCAGATCAGCTTCATTCGGATGACGACGGAGGCAGACAACCCTTACGGCAGCTCGCCCCTTGGCTCCAAATATCAGGGTCAACGAGGTCCTCGACCGAGTCGGTACTGGGAGAACTTCGATCGAGACTGAGCACGCACCGGCGGCGTCCTTCGACCGGGACCGACCGTTCGACCGATTGACGCTCGACGCACGATCCTGGGTGGACATCGGTCGGGGATGGATCTCGGGGGCTGACGAGGTGTACCGGTCGCTGTTGGATGAGGTCGCCTGGCAGCCGAGCCGACTGTTTCGTTATGACCATTTCGTGCCGGAGCGGCGGCTGGGCGCTGCATGGGCTCCCGGCCGGCCCGCTCCTCATCGGCTTCTTGTCGATGTTCACCGCCATCTGCGTCACCGGTACGGGGCGCCATTCGAGGGCTTCTCGATGATCCAGTACCGCGACGGTGCCGATGGACAGGCCTTCCATCGTGACACCGACATGCGATGGTTGGACGACACGCTGATCGTCATCCTCACCTTCGGCGCGCAGCGGCCGTGGCTCCTGCGACCGAAGTCGGCCAAGCACACCGATGAACCCGGGAGAGGCGCAACCCACGACCTGTCGCCGGCGTCAGGTGATGTGTTGGTCATGGGCGGCCGCTGCCAAGCGGACTGGGAACATTCGGTGCCCTATCTTCCTGGCACCAAGATCGAACCGCGCATCTCGCTGCAATGGAGATACGCCCGACGGACCGGACGACCGTTTCGTGGCGCGAGCTACGACGCGCCTCTTCACTACAGTGGTGAGACCGGTCGGTGAGTCGGTCGCAGCGCCTTCAGTCGATGCTCGGTTGCTCGAGCATCGCCAGGCGACGAGCCTCGATCGCCGCAGCGGTGGCGGCTTCGCCGTTCTCGATCGCCTCGAGGACGTGCATGGCGATGTCGGCGACCTTCATCTGCTCGTCCTCCACACCGTGAGCCTTCACGCCGTCGTCCATCATGACGTAGCAGAAGGGACACGCGGTGGCGATGCGGCTGGCCCCAGTGGCGATGAGCTCGCGTGAGCGCTCATCGTTGACCTTGGTACCGATGTCCTCTTCCATCCACATTCGGGCGCCGCCTGCACCGCAGCACATGCCCTTGGTGCCATTACGGCCGGCCTCGATGATCTGAACGCCCTTGAGCGAGCCGATCACGTTGCGGGGTGAGAGGTAGACGTCATTGTGGCGACCGAGATAGCAGCTGTCGTGATAGACGATGCGTTCCTCGAGCGTCGCCTCGCTGACATCGAGCTTGCCCTGGTCGATGAGCCACTCGAGGAACTGGCTGTGGTGAACGACCTCGTAGTTGCCGCCGATCTGCGGGTACTCGTTCATCAAGGTGTTGAAGCAATGAGGGCACTGGGTGATGATCTTCTTCACGCCGATGCCGTTGAGCGTCTCGATGTTCTGCTTCGCCAGCATCTGGAACAGGTACTCGTTGCCGGACCGTCGGGCCGAATCACCGGTGCAGAGTTCGGCTGGTCCCAGGATGCCGAAATCGATGCCGGCTCGATTGAGCAGGCGCGCCATGGCCTGGGTGACCTTCTGGTTCTTGTCATCGAAGCTGCCGGCGCAGCCAACCCAGTAGAGGTACTCGTGGGTGAAGGGCTCGGAACCGTCGACGACATCGACGTCGAGGTCCTTGACCCAGTCGGCTCGGGTGGTGTTGCTGATGCCCCAGGGGTTGGAGGAATTCTCCATCGAGCGGAACGCAGTGCCGAGCTCGGTGGGGAAGTTGGATTCCATGAGCGTGAGGTGTCGGCGCATGTCGAGGATCTTGTCCAGGATCTCGATGCCCACCGGACAGTTCTCGTCGCACGCCTTGCACGAGGTGCAGGCCCAGATCTCCTCGGTGGTGACGCGCTCGAAGATCGAGTCGGCACTGACCTTGATCTCGGGATCGACCCCGATGGGCGGAGCAACCGCAGGAGTGCCGGTGCGGGCCATGACCTCGCCCGTCTTGAGCACGATCTCACGCGGGTCGAGCGGTTTGCCCGTCGCGTTGGCCGGGCAGACGGCCGTACAGCGGCCGCACATGGTGCAGGCATCGGTGTCGAGGAGTTGCTTCCAGGTGAAGCTGCCGATGGTGTTGGCCCCGAAGTTCTCGAGCGACGTGGTCTCGAGATCGGGCATCGCCCGCATGGCGCCCTTGGGACGGTCCCGATCCTTGAGATACAGATTCAGCGGCGAGGTGAACATGTGCCGGAGCATGGTGCCCGGGATGATGATGAGGAATGCACAGAAGGTGAGGACGTGGGCGATCCACCAGCCCTGGTGCCAACCCGAGAGGTTGCCGAGCCCGTCGACCGCTTGAGCCAGGGGATAACCGACCACGCTCCACTTCTCGAAGTCGGGGCTATCGACCAGGGCGATGCGAAATGCCTCGGTGCCGAACCCGGTGATGCCGATCATGAACAACACCCCATTGATCACGAGGTGTTCGGGCCGACTCTTCACCGCGATGCGATAGGGCCGCCAGCTCTTGGGCCCGTAGCGACGGGCGATGGCCATCGTCATGCCGGCCAGGAAGCCCAGCCCGGCGAGATCACCGACCAAGGCATAGGCCTTGTAGACGTCGCCGTGGAGGAACTTCATGCTCACGGGGACCTGATGATTGATCTCCAACACCGTGGTGACCGCAAGCAGGATCAGGAAGTTGAAGTAGATGAGACTGTGCATGATGCCCGCCGCCGGATCACGCATCAGGGTCTGCATGTAGATGCCCGACCGGAAGTCCTCGAGCCGCCTCTTGATGTTCTTGGGCGTGGTGGCCCGACGGTCAGGTGCCCCCCGTTCCCAGTTCTTCACGCGGTACGAGAGTTGAAGCGAACCCCACAGGAGCAGGATGGGGATGACGGTGTAGAACGCCAGCCTCAGTTCACTGGGGACATTCTGGAAGACCTCTCGTTGGACCTCGGAGTCATCGTGCAGCTGGAAGACGGTTGCCGCAATTCCCGAGAGGACCGTGACGAGCGCGATCAGCGCTCCGACACCGAGCCAGAGTTGGTTTGGCCGCAGTCCCTTCGCGGGGGAGGCGCTGCCCGAGTCGTTGAGTTCTTCGTGTGCTGGAGCGTCCATAACACCCCAGACGGTACTGCCTTCCGGCGGTGCAGGACGAGTTCGTCGCAGTTCGGTGTTCGGCTCGGTTCGTTCCCGCGACGTTTCTCTTGTTCGTCAACCCGGCCGATCCGTGGTTCTCGCTCATCGGTTCGAGCCGGCCGATCGAACCAGATGCGGGTAGCGGTCGTTCACGAAGACGAAACAGAGGCGACCAGAGGCTGAAACGTAGCTTTCGTACGGTCGAACGCACCATGGATGCCAGTACCAGTCGCCGTTCGCCCCGCACAGTGGCTGATCGCACCGCTTCCGACGGCTCCTCCTCTGACTACACCGTTTCGGAGTACACAGTGGCTGACTACGAAGGGCGGGCCGATGAGGCCGCGGGCGCGGTCGCACTGTTGCACTGGCCCGACGAGGACGGGCGTCGCAGCGTGTTGGCGGCCGGTGGGCGCCTCAGGCTCCTGCTGGTCGATGCCGACGCGCCGGCGCCGGTAGCCGTCGATCCTCGGGAAGACTGGGTTCGGTTGCCGGCGTCGGAACAGGACATCGACGCCCGCGTCATCGGCCTGCTGCGCCGATCTCAACGCGGGAGTTCCAAGTTGCAGCTCGATGGCAACGGCTTGTTGCATCGGGGCGACTCCTGGGTTCCCCTTCCCGAGACGGAGGCCTCGTTGATGGCGGCGCTCTTGGCTGCGGATGGGTCGGTTGTGAGTCGACATGCGCTCCTCGAGGCTGCGTGGCCCGGCGAGACGCCCACCCGCAATGTCCTGGATGTTCACATGGTCCGGCTCCGTCGTCGTGTGGCTGAACTCGACGTTGAGATTCGTACCGTTCGATCAAGGGGGTATGCCCTCTCCAGGTGATTCGTCCGGATGTCCTGCGTCGATGTGGGCGCCGACAGGTCAGAGTCAGAAATGTGTCAGATTGTCGACCACGACCTGTAACCGGGGTCGAACATTCGAGAAATGAATGCTTCATACGCTGTGGTCCAGTCATTGGATCCTCCAGCGTGCAGGCTCGTCGCCGAGGTTGGTGAACCTCCTTGGTCACCAAGACGGCTATCTTCTTCCTTCTACGACGGTGACGTCAGCGGTTGAGCCAGAAACTGGTCTCGAGAGAAAGAATTTCCATGCAACTTGTTACCGCAGTGATCAAACCCCACATGCTCGACGAGGTCAAAGAAGCCCTGCGGGGCATCGGGATCTCGGGTATGACGGTCACCGAAGCCAAGGGGTTCGGCCGCCAGGGCGGGCACACCGAGACCTACCGAGGTGCTGAGTACCGCGTCGACTTCATTCCCAAGGTGAAGCTCGAAGTCGTGGTCGACGACGCAGATGTCGCGAAGGTCACCGAGGCAATTGCGGGCGCTGCGCAAACCGGCAAGATCGGCGACGGCAAGATCTGGACGATGCCGGTTGGGACGCTCATTCGCATTCGCACCGGTGAACTGAACGCCGACGCGGTCTGAGTCTGGACCATTTCGGATCGGAATCGATCAACCAGCGGACAGCTCGGCCATCAGGCCGAGCTGCTTCGCGTCCGGTGCACCGTCAAGCTTGCTCCTGAAGTTACTCGGCCCGACCTGCCAGGCGGCGAAGCTCTCGGCGAAGTCGCCGGCTCCGGTGGAGAAGTCCGTAGTGCCATCCCCCGGCCACCATGATGCCGACTCGATCTCGCGTGCTTCCTGCCAGCGACGCCGGTCGTCGCTGTTGTTGAGCGTCACGTCGACGGCATGTCCCATCTCGTGGGCGATGACGTGGGCGAGCAAGGTGTTGGACTGACCGTTGCGAACGAAGATCTCGATGGTCTTGGACTCGACGTAGGTGAGCCCGAGCATGCCGTCGCGTCCGGACGAGAACGTGATGGTCCAGCCCGGCAGGTTCGAACGCCAGTCGTAGTCGATGGTGGCGAGCCCAAGCTGACCGCGCTGTTCGATCGTGAGTTCGTCGGTCGTGACGCCAGGGCTCAGAGCCGTCGTGCTGGTGACAGGGTTGGTTGGCGCCGACGTGGTGGTTGTCGGCGGCGCGGGGGCGGTCATCGACTCGGTCGCCTCGGTTCCGGCCGGCTGCGTGCTCGTGGTCGGCCAATCCGTTGCCGAGACCTCGACGGACGTGCTGACCGCCTGGGCGTCGATCCCGGTCAGATCGGCGCGTAGTCCGCCTGTATCGGTGAGCGACACCGTGGGAATGATCGTTGCGACCGCACCGATCATCATGATGCTCCCAAGACGCCAAGCCATCCCGTTGAACCTACCGCGCTCGCCGCGGCCGGTAGAGAGCAGATGTGCATCGGGTCGGGAGGGCACTCCGACTCCGTCTCTCGCTAGGCTCAACTATTCGCACATCACAACCAGCAGAAAAATTGATACAAAGACACTCAACTTCGGAATAAGGCCAGTCAGGCCGACGTTCCAAGCGTCTGATCGAAACCGTCCGAGTCACCCGTGTTCAGAACACTGATCGCAGGCTGCCTCGGGAACTTGAAAGAGAGAGACAATGGCCAAAGCAGTTGGTATCGACCTGGGAACGACGAACTCGGTCGTATCGGTTCTCGAAGCCGGTGAACCGGTTGTCATCCCCAACTCCGAAGGCAGCCGTACGACCCCGTCGGTGGTGGCCTTCTCCAAGGATGGTGAGGTTCTGGTCGGCGAAGTCGCCAAGCGCCAGGCCATCACGAATCCTGACCGAACCATTCGTTCGGTCAAACGGCACATGGGTACCAGCTGGTCGATCGACATCGATGGCAAGAAATACACGTCGCAGGAGATCAGCGCCCGCACGCTGATGAAGCTCAAGCGCGACGCAGAGGCCTACCTCGGTGACACCGTCACCCAGGCAGTCATCACCGTTCCTGCGTACTTCGACGATGCGCAACGCACTGCGACCAAGGAAGCCGGCCAGATTGCCGGCCTCGAGGTGCTTCGCATCATCAACGAGCCGACAGCGGCTGCCCTGGCCTACGGGCTCGACAAGGGCTCGGAGGATCAGACGATCCTGGTCTTCGACCTCGGCGGTGGCACCTTCGATGTCTCGGTGCTCGAAATCGGCGACGGTGTCTTCGAGGTCAAGAGCACCTCGGGTGACACCGACCTCGGCGGTGACGACTGGGACATGGCCATCATCAAGTGGCTCGTGTCCCAGTTCAAGAATGCTCACGGCGTCGACCTGGGCAACGACAAGATGGCCGCCCAACGCTTGAAGGAGGCGGCCGAGAAGGCCAAGATCGAGCTCTCGCAGACGACCTCGACCTCCATCAACCTGCCGTTCATCACTGCGACGGCCGATGGTCCGCTCCATCTCGAGGAAACCTTGACCCGAGCGAAGTTCGAGGAGCTGACGGCCGACCTTCTGGCTCGGGTGCGCAAGCCGTTCGAGGCTGCCATCGCTGATGCCGGACTCAAGCAGGCCGACATCGACCACGTCGTCATGGTGGGCGGCTCCACTCGCATGCCGGCGGTCGTGGAACTGGTCGAGAAGATGACCGGCCGCGAATCGAACAAGTCGGTGAACCCCGACGAAGTCGTCGCGGTGGGCGCTGCGGTTCAGGCCGGGGTGCTCAAGGGCGATGTCAAGGACATCCTTCTGCTGGACGTCACGCCACTCTCGCTCGGCATCGAGACCAAGGGCGGCGTCATGCACAAGCTCATCGAGCGCAACACGACCATCCCCACTCGTCGGACCGAGGTGTTCACCACTGCGGACGACAACCAGCCGTCGGTCGAGGTGCACGTTCTGCAGGGTGAGCGTGAGATGGCGGCCTACAACAAGACGCTCGGCAAGTTCCAGCTCGTCGACCTTCCGCCCGCACCGCGAGGCATTCCCCAAATCGAGGTGACCTTCGACATCGACGCCAACGGCATCGTGCACGTGTCGGCCAAGGATCGGGCGACCAGCAAAGAGCAGTCCATCACCATCACGGGCGAATCGAAGCTCTCGAAAGAGGACATCGAGCAGATGGTCAAGGACGCCGAGGCCCACGCGGCTGACGATGCCAAGCGTCGTGAGGAAGCCGAGATTCGCAACGGTGCGGACTCGCTCGTCTACCAGACCGACAAGCTGCTGCGGGAGCAGGATGAGAACATCACCGGCGACGAGCGGACTGCCGTCGAAGAAGCACTGGCATCGCTCAAGACTGCGATCGCAGGGACCGATGTCGAGGCAATCAAGGACGGCACCGAGAAGCTGATGATGGCCAGCCAGACCGTCAGTACGAAGCTGTACGAGCAGGCTGCCGCCACGGCTGACTCCAACACGAGCCCGGCTCCCGACGATGATGAGGTCGTCGATGCCGAGATCGTCGAGGACGACGGCGAGGAGTCAGCGTGACCGATGCTTCCAGCGCTGACGATCACGTCTCGGGTGGTGCACAGGCTGCGGCCGACGAGACCTCGACGTCTGCTCACCTCGCCGATGGTGAGGTGGCACCGGTGAGCGAGGGCGACACTGCTCCGCTCAGCGTCGAGGAACTCGTCGAGACCCTCGAGCTCGTCACCACCGAGCGGGACGATTACCTCGATGGTCTCCGTCGGCTGCAGGCCGAGTTCGAGAACTACCGCAAGGCAGTCGCCAAACGCGAGGCTGATGCCCGTGAGCGGGCCAATGAGACGCTCGTCACCGAACTGTTGCCGGTGCTCGACGCTTGCGACAACGCAGTTGCCAACGGAGCGACCGATGTCGCAGTGGTCCAGCAGGCGTTGATCACTGCGCTCACCAAGCAGGGCCTCAGTCGGTTGGCGCCCGTCGGCGAGGCGTTCGACCCCGAGCAGCACGAAGCCGTGATCCACGAACCCGGTGACAGCACCACCGGGCCGGTCGTGCTCGAGGTGCTTCGGGTCGGGTACCAGTGGCGAGGACGGACGGTCAGGGCCGCAATGGTCAAGGTGCAGGGCTGACGGCCATCGGAGTCGCAACGAAACCCGAAACCCCGAGGAGACCTGGAACCGTGCAATGAAATCTGGAAGGAGGTGAGATGACCGTGCAACACGACTGGATCGAGAAGGACTTCTACGCCACGCTCGGCGTGGCCAAGGATGCCTCGGAGAAGGAGATCACGAAGGCCTACCGCAAGTTGGCTCGGCAGTTTCACCCCGACGCCAATCCCGACAATCCCGCGGCCGAGACGCGATTCAAGGAGATCTCGGCGGCCTATGAGGTCGTGGGGGACGCCGAGAAGCGCAAGGAATACGATGAGGTGCGAAGCGTCGGACGGACCGGAGGTGGATTCTCCGGCGGGTTCCCCGGGGGTAGTCGTAACTTCACTGCCGACGGGCCGGATCTCGGCGATCTCCTCGGAGGATTGTTCGGACGCGGTGGATCTCCTCGACGGGGTCCCGGCCCTCAACGGGGCGATGACCTCGAAGCAGTGCTGCATCTGAGCTTCGACGACGCCATTGCCGGGGTCACCACGTCGGTTCACCTCACCTCCGATGCCCCGTGCTCGACCTGCCATGGTGCGGGCTCCCGGCCCGGGTCGAGTCCCTCGGTCTGTGCAACCTGCGGTGGGCGAGGGGTGCTCGACGACAATCAAGGACTCTTCTCCTTCAGCCAACCCTGTCCCGCTTGCGGTGGGCGAGGGCGGATCGTCACCGATCCCTGCCCCACGTGCCATGGCAACGGCATGGAACGTCGGCCCCGTCAGGTGAAGGTCCGCATCCCATCAGGGGTGAAGGACGGTCAGCGCATCCGACTCAAGGGCCGGGGCGGGCCGGGCCGTAACGGCGGACCGCACGGCGATCTATTCGTGATCGTCGAGGTCGCGAACCATCCGCTGTTCGGGCGTAAGGGCGATCACCTGACGATCACCGTGCCCGTGACGTTCGCCGAGGCCGCCCTGGGCGCCACGGTCACGGTGCCCACCATTGACGGAGGCTCGGTCAAGTTGAAGGTGCCGCCGGGCACGCCGACCGGCAAGACGTTCAGGGTGTCGGGCCGAGGGGTTCCTGGCTCGGGCCGATCGAACGGTGACCTGCTGGTGAAGATCGAAGTCACGGTGCCGGCCACACTCACCGACCAGCAGCGCAAGGCCGTCGAGGCACTTGCTTCCACGTTCCCCGGCAACCCTCGCAAGCATCTTCGGCGGGACACTGCTGATGGGGGCACTGCGCCATGAGCGAACGACGTGACCGCTTCGAGCGAGCCGAGGCCCCCGGGACGTCCACCGCGGCGGTGTACGTCATTTCCGTGGCAGCAGAGCTTGCGGGCGTTCATCCACAGACGTTGCGGCAATACGAGCGTCGGGGATTGCTGGCCCCCGACCGCACCGGTGGGGGCAGTCGGCGATACAGCGAAGCTGACATCGCAGCGCTGCGCCGCATCCAGGAACTCACCGATGAGGGTCTGAATTTGACCGGAGTGAAGCGAGTCCTCGAGCTCGAGGCCCAGCTGGCGGAGACCCAGCGGCAGATTGCGGCCATGCGGACTGCAGCCAGCCAAGCGATCGAAGAGGCGCATCGCTCCTATCGACGGGATCTCGTTCCGCTGAGCCAGTCCGTCACCCTGTACCGCAAGACCCGACGTCGATCGGGTTCGTGAGTCACCACTTCACCGACTGCCTCACTTCGTCCGTCATCCCCGACTGTTCCCCCGACTGTCCCTGAACCGCACGTCTAGCAAGAGCATCCATCCAGGAGCCATCGAGAGCACGAGAGAGAAAGAAGCACAGACATGACGCTCGACCCGAACCGTTGGACCATCAAGACCCAGGAAGTGGTCACCTCCGCCATCGAGCGGGCACGCACCGACTCCCATCCCGAGGTGACACCCGACCATCTGCTCTCTGCACTCCTCGGCCAGGCCGAAGGTGTCGTTCTCCCCATTCTGACCAAGGTGGGACGGCCGCCGGCCGGGCTCCGGACCGCGACAGAGGCCGCACTGGCCTCGCTGTCGAAGGCCTACGGTGCCGAGCCTCGGCTCAGCCGCCAGACGAATCGGATCTTCGATGATGCCGACTCGGTTCGTGGCGATCTCGGCGACGAGTACCTTTCGACCGAGCATCTGCTGTTGGCGTTGGCCAATCCTGATGCCGGCGGAATCACTGCTCAACGGCTCGATCTCACCCGCGATCAACTTCTCGCAGCGCTCCAGGAGGTGCGGGGGTCCCATCGGGTCACCAATCAGAATCCTGAGGCCCAGTTCCAGGCACTGGAGAAGTACGGGCGTGACCTCACCGAGGATGCCCGTCGCGGGAAACTCGACCCGGTCATCGGGCGCGACGACGAGATCCGTCGGGTGATCCAGGTCCTGAGCCGCCGGACGAAGAACAACCCGGTGCTCATCGGGGAACCCGGCGTCGGCAAGACTGCCATCGTCGAGGGGCTGGCACAGCGCATCGTCGAAGGCGATGTGCCGGAGAGCTTGCGCGATCGGCGGGTCATCACTCTCGACATGTCCGCGATGCTGGCCGGTGCCAAGTTCCGGGGCGAATTCGAGGAGCGGCTGAAGGCCGTCCTGAAGGAGATCACCGATGCGTCCGGCGAGGTCATCACCTTCATCGACGAGATGCACACCGTTGTCGGCGCCGGCGCCGGTGGTGACAGCGCGATGGATGCGAGCAACATGCTCAAGCCCATGCTGGCCCGGGGCGAGCTTCGCATGGTCGGTGCCACCAC
Organism: Acidimicrobiales bacterium; assembly: GCA_024641625.1. GTDB lineage: Bacteria > Actinomycetota > Acidimicrobiia > Acidimicrobiales > SZUA-35 > JAHECQ01. The sequence continues at coordinate 13,964 of JAHECQ010000049.1, forward strand.
TCTTGACGAGTTCCGGAAGTACATCGAGAAGGACCCGGCGCTCGAGCGCCGGTTCCAACAGGTGTTCGTAGGGGAACCGTCGGTGGAGGACTCCATTGCCATCCTGCGCGGGTTGAAGGAACGCTACGAAGTACACCACGGCGTACGTATCCAGGATTCGGCGCTGGTCGCCGCCGCGGTGCTCTCGGATCGCTATTTGACGGGGAGGTTCCTGCCCGACAAGGCCATCGACCTCATGGACGAGGCCGCGTCGAAGTTGCGCATCGAGATCGACTCGCTGCCCACCGAGATCGACGTCGTCGAGCGACGGATCCGCCAGCTGGAGATGGAGGCTGTTGCGCTGAGCAAGGAGACCGACGCCGTCTCGATCGAGCGCCGGGCCGAACTGGAGGCCGAATTGGCTGACCTTCAGGAACAGTCC
>JAHECQ010000427.1 GCA_024641625.1 Acidimicrobiales bacterium
CCGCTCCTACCCGGAACACATCGATGAGTGCGTCGTATCTCCTAGAGATCCCGACCGGAACCACCACCTTCACGGGCAAGTACCGAGTTGGGGCTTCCGGCACGGCCACGTTCAACGCCCACACGATCATCGTCCAGATCCTCTGAGCTGAGACGACTCAGCATCATGGAGTGTCGGCCTTCGGCTGACTACTGATTGCACGATTCCGAGACGGGAGGCCATCGGGCCTCCCGTCTCGCTTTGCTGGCCGATCCCTGCGACCACGTTCTGATGCGACCCGGCGACGAGGAACACTGCGCCGGACGCGGCAGGGTCTCGGCGCTCAGGACGATCACCATTCCGGGCCTGGTCGTTCAGCTCGGTCGGCGCCGAGATAGACGGTCAGCGTCCATCACGTCGGGCTCAATTCGTCGCACTGGCGCTGGTCCACACCACCCAACCCAGTCGATCAGCCTCCGCGGCCAGCAATTGGTCAACGTTGATCCGCGGCCGACGGTGTGCGGCGTCACTTTGATGGTGATCACGACCGGGCGCCAGCCCCAACTTCCTGGGCGCCGTGCGTCACCTTGCGCGCTCGACGAGAGACCTCCACGACTGCCCGCGCCTCGTTCGCAAGCCGCCACAAAGGGCCTTGGCGCTGTCGTCAGCCTGTCTCGTACAGCAGGTCCTGCCGTTGCGCCTCTGTCTCATCGCCGAGCTCCCGGTAGCACCTGGCCAGGTGGTAATGAGCCTCGGTGTATTCGGGTCGTAGGATCAGGACCATGTCGAAGTGCTCGATCGCGGCCAAGCATCCACCGCGGTCGGCGAGTGCGTAACCCAGGTTGAAATGGGACTGGACATGGTCGGGGTAGATGGCCAAGTATCGCTCGTACTCCGAGATCGCCAGATCGGACTCTCCGAGGTTGCCATGGGCGAAGGCCAGTAGGAACAACGCCTCCTCGTAGCCTGCACTCGCGTCGACGACGTGTTCCAGGTACGGGATCGAGGCCGTCGTATCACCGGACAACTGCAACGCCAGACCGGCCTCGTACTGGTAGGCCAGTCCAGGCTCCAGGTCCGCTGCCCGGATTGCGGCGGCCGCCTGCTCCTCCCGCAATCCAGCGATTCCCAACCCCTTGGACAGCCAGTACGCGGCGAGCGCCCAATTCGGGTTGCGGTCGGCCGCGGTACGCAGCAGCGTCAACCCCTCTGCCTGGCGTCCCTGCCTGACCCACAGCAACCCCAGATTGATCTGCGGATAGATGTTGTCAGGCTCTTTCTGGAGTGCTTCCAGGTAGTGGAACTCGGCCAGCATTGGATCGCCGTCGGAGATGGCAAGCGCATAGTTGTTGTGGGCGAGCGCCCGAGCACCGTATTTCACACTCTGATACCAGAAGCTCTCCTCGGTCTTCCAGTGCGTGTTGATGTGGATCGAGGCCGCCGACGAGAACACCACGAACGCGACCAGCGCCGCGGCCGTCACGGCGCGAGGGCTCCAGAAGGAGAGGGTCAGCACCAAGGCCAGCGACAAGAACGCCAGCGGCACGTACTGGCGGTAGTCGGTGACGATGTATCGAAACGGGAACACCGACGACGTCAAAGCGAAGAACAACCAATACGACACGATCGCAAACGTCATCAGCGGCATTCGGCTGAAGCAGCGCCAAGCGACCACCAACGTGGCCGCGATCGCCACCACACCGATGATCACCCTGACGTCGGCCAGGCTTGTCGCCAGATCGAAGCTGGCGAGCGCCCGCATCTCGAACGGCCACACGATGTTCCTGCCGTAGTAGAACACATGGGCCTTCAACATCGTGAGCGGATAGTCGGCGCCGGACGCGTCACCGTAGTTCTGCTGCGGGATCCACAGCTCCCACAGCAAGAAGTAGCCGGCGGTCGGGACGGCCATCAAGGCGGTTCGTCCCCACAGCTTCCAGTCGGCCAGCGATGCCCTGGCCAAGACGACCTCGAACACCAAGACGAACGCGAAGGCAACGATCGCCTCCTGCTTCGACAGGATCGCCATCGACACCAGAACCAGGCAGAGCGCCCACCCGACGACGGTGTCGCGGTCCTCGCGCATCTTGACGTAAACCAACATCGAAGCGAACAGGAACAGAGTCATCAGGAGTTGGTCGCGACCGACCACGTAGTTCACCAACGAACCCGAAATCGGGTGGACACCGAAAATCAGGGCCGCTGCGAACGCCGCATGGCGAGCATCCTTGCCCAACCGGCTCGCTGTCGAGGGATCCCAGTGGGTGGTCAAGCGCACCAGCAGCAGGTACAGCAGGACGGTCGAGCCGATGTGGATGGTGATGTTCGAGATGTGGAACATCACCAATCTGGACATCCCAAACGCGTCCGCGAGGTGAAGGTCGAACGAGTGCGACAACGGCATGAACGGCCGGTACTCGACGATCGAGGCCTCCACGCTCCCGGTACGGATGTCGGCGAAGAATCGAGTTGGCGGCCAGAACTGCTCCAACTCGATGTTCGAGGTGACCCGGGAGAAGTCGTCGAGGTGATACCCGTTGCGGATCGAGTTGACGAACACCAGCGCCGGTAGCCCGATCAGGAACATCAGATGCCACTGCAGGGTGCTGCTCCAGCCATCATCGGCCGGTGTTTCGACGACTCCGGTCTCGGCGAGCGTCACACCCCACCGACCAGGATCGGGAGCACGTCGGCGATCATCCCGGTCAGCAGGTGGTCGGCCAGGTGGTCCATCTCCGTCGACTGGCCATTGACGATCACGACCGTTGCACCGGCTCGTTTGGCGATCGGCACGCAGTTGGCGACCGGATACACGCTCAGTGTCGACCCGATCGCGATCAGCACATCGCATTCGTCGCTGACCCTCATCGCCCGGTCGATCACCTCGGGGACCAGCGACTGACCGAAACTGATCGTGTCCGACTTGAGGATCCCCCCACACACCAGACACGGCGGGTCGGCCTCGCCGGAACGGACCCGGTCGAGCGTCTGGCGCATCGGACGCCGGTCACCGCACTCCCAGCAGCGGGTCCAGCGCACCGTGCCGTGCACCTCGATCACACGGTCGGGGTCGTTGCCGGCCTCCTGATGCAACCCGTCGACGTTCTGGGTCACCACCGCGTGCAGCTGCCGACGTCGCTCGAGCTCGACGATGCAGGCATGGCCACGATTCGGTTCGGCAGTCCACACCGGCGTGTCGAGCCGGTTCAACCACGCCGCCCTTCGCACCTCCGGATCGGCCAGGTAGTACTGGATGTTCGAGGCCTTCTCGGCGGCGGGGTTTCGGGTCCAGATCCCCTTCGGTCCCCGGAAGTCGGGGATCCCCGAGTCGGTCGAGATCCCGGCGCCGGTCAGCACCACGATCCGCTGCGCTGCCGAAACGCGTTCGGCAGCCGCTTCGAGCCCCACCGGTAGTCGATCCATCCGATGATTGTTGCGCATCGGCGCCATCCGCGGGACTTCAGGGGTGACGCCCGACGGGCCTGCCACCCCCTCACCTGCTGTGGCGTCGGCCACATGACCGTTTCCGGTGCGGTGTTCGGCGCTCCCCTCACTCGGGCACCCGGCTTCCCTCTCCGTCATCCAGCACCATCGGAGAACACGTTGGACGCCTCCACACTGATCCCCTCGCCGGCCATGATCCGACCCTGGGTCGACCCGATCGTCGATCGACGCGGCCACGACCCGCGCAGCGCCTACGTCGAGCGCTATTGGCTCGGGGTGATCGGCCCGACGGCGACGTGGATCATGCGTCGCGTGGCCGACGAGTTCGACAACCAGCCCGAAGGCTTCTCGCTCGATCTCGAACA
>JAHECQ010000428.1 GCA_024641625.1 Acidimicrobiales bacterium
CGACCCTCTCCCACGAGCCACGCGTCGACGAGAGTCTCGACGAGGACGGCCTGATCGCCGCGCTGGAGGCCGAGGGCTACGTACGTGACCCGGACGTTCTCGATACCTGGTTCTCCTCCGGTCTCTGGCCCTTGTCCACCATGGGCTGGCCCTACCCCGACGAGTTCCCCGAGACGGTTGGTCTGCTCGAGGCCTTCAACCCGACGTCGGTGCTCACGACCGCCCGCGAGATCATCACGCTGTGGGTGTCGCGTATGGTCATGTTCAACCGCTACTTCCTCGACGGGCAGCTGCCCTTCGAGGATGTCTTCATCCACGCGATGATTCAGGACGGCCATGGGCAGAAGATGTCCAAGAGCCTCGGCAACGGGGTCGACCCGCGTGACATCATCGAGACACACGGTGCCGATGCCCTGCGCTTCGCCCTGGTCCAGACCACGACCGACACCCAGGACGTGCGTATGCCGGTCGACATGATCTGCCCCCACACGGGCGTGTCGTTCACCCCGGAGTTCGTCACGACCGCCGCGGGCCACGTGGTGGCGGCGCCGGTCCAGGTCTCACCGGCCGATCCGACCAAGACCATGGTGTCGGCCTACGGTGTCGCCGCCGGTGTGGTGGTCCCGTCGGACGAGCAGCCCCTGGCCCTCAACACCTCGGCCAAGTTCGACGTAGGGCGGAACTTCGCCAACAAGGTCTTCAACGCCACCCGTTTCGCGTTGCGTCGTCTGACCGCCGATGGATCGGCCGCCGGGAGCGCAATGTCCATGGTGGTGACCCGGGGTGAACTGGCCTTCGCCGATCGATGGATCCTCGAACGTCTGGCGGCAACGGTCGGCATCATCGAATCGGCCATCGATCGCTACCAGTTCAATCTGGTGGCCGACACCCTCTACGACTTCATCTGGCACGACGTGTGCGACCGCTACCTCGAGGCGATCAAGCCGACGGTCGACACCATGGCGTCACAACAGGTGGTGCTCGGTGCAGTGCTCGACGCCGTGCTGCGTCTCCTGCACCCGGTGTGCCCGTTCGTCACCGAATCCCTGTGGCCGGCGGTCTCCGCCGCGCGATTCGGATCGGTGGAAGGCCTCGAACTTCCCCCGTCGGACGTGCTGGCCTCGGCTGCCTGGCCCCTCGTCGACGCCTCGTTCGTCGATGCCGAACTCCGGGCGCGATTCGATCGAGCGGACGCGCTGGCCGCCGCCGTGCGCGTCGTGCGGGCCCAGCGCAACGTTGCGCCGCGTCAGGCCGTGGTGCTCCACGTCGAGCAGGCGGTTGCCGCGCTCATCGAACAGACCGAGGGCATGGTCCAGACGCTGGCCGGGATCGGTCAGGTCGCCGTGGCCGACGGCACCCGACCGGCCGGTTCGAGCGCGCTGGCGTTCGAAGGCACCGAGGTGTTGATCTCCGGCCTGGCCGATGAGGTCGATCTCGACGCCGAACGCGATCGCTTGGACAAGACGATTGTCTCCAAGCAGAAGCAGATCGCCGGTTTCGAGGCGAAGCTCTCGAACGCCGGGTACGTCGCCAACGCGCCGGCCCATCTGGTGGCCGAGACCCGCACACTGCTGGATGCCGCACGGGCCGATCTCAACGCTGCCCAGTCAGCTCTTGCTGCCCTCGACTGACCGGTCGGATTGTCGGTACTGTCTGGCATGCCCGAGTTGACCACAGCACCATCGATCGAGGCGAAGAGGTCGGCCCAAGCGGCGATCGGCCAGGCCGCCGACATGTTGATCGATCTGTCCCATCGCATCTGGGAACATCCCGAACTGGCCTTCGAAGAGGTGCAAACCTCGGCTGCGCTCATCGAGGTACTCGACGCAGCCGGTTTCGCCATCACCCCCCGGGTAGCCGACCTGCCGACGGCATTCGTTGCCGAGTACGGGTCGGGCCCGCTCCACGTCGGCATCTGTTCCGAGATGGATGCATTGCCGGGCATCGGTCACGCTTGCGGCCACAATGTCATCGCCGCTGCGGGAATCGGCGCTGGTATCGGTCTGTGCGGGCTGGCCGACGAACTCGGTCTCACGATCCGAGTCCTGGGAACGCCGGCCGAGGAACTCGGTGGTGGCAAGATCCTGATGCTCGAGCGTGGTGCGTTCGATGGCCTCCATCTGGCGATGATGGTCCACCCGTCGCCTCTCGAACTCGACGACTTCCCGACGCTGGCCATCGACCAATGCGACTTTCATTACCAGGGCCGTACGGCGCACGCCTCCACGTCGCCTCATCTCGGCGTGAACGCCGCAGATGCCATCACCGTTGCCCAGGTGGGCGTTGGCTTGTTGCGCCAACACCTCAACCACGGGGACCAGATCCATGGCATCGTGACCAAGGGCGGCGAGGCGGCCAACATCGTTCCGGGCGACACGACGGCACGGTTTTTCTGGCGGGCACCGAGCCTGGAGGCCCTCGCCCGCCTCGAGCCAAGAGTCCAAGCGTGCTTCCAGGCCGGCGCACTGGCAACCGGCGCCTCCCTCGAGGTCGAGAAGCTCGGTCCGCCGTACTCCGAGTTCGCCGCCGACGAGGATCTTCGCCGGTTCTACCGGGCCAACGCCGAGGCATTGGGCCGTCGATTCTCGGCCGCTCCGGCGTCGGCCTCGGGTTCGACCGACATGGCCAACATCAGCCTGGTCATGCCGACCATTCATCCGATGCTCGGTCTCGACTCGTACCCCACGGTCAACCACCAACCGGAGTTCGCCGCCTTCTGCAAGACGCCGGTTGCTGACCAGGCCATGCTCGACGGTGCTGTCGGCATGGCCTGGACCGTGATCGATGCCGCACTCGATGCCGAGGTCTCGCAGCGGCTGTTGGCCAATGACACGCTCTACAGCGGCCGTGGCACGTACCCCTGGCGCTTCGCTGTCTGATCGGCCGCTGTCTGATCGGCCGCTGTCTGATCGGCCGCTGTCTGATCGGCGGCCGGTGATCGCCGAGCTCGAGCGGGCCGCGTAGCCTGGCTGCATGTCCTTCGAAGTTGTGCGAACCGACCTGTTGATCGGCGGCCAGTGGCGCGCCGGTTCCGAGAACACCCGAATCGCAGTGCTCGACCCGGCGACGGGTTCGGAGATGGCAAGCATCGCCGCCGGCACACCCGCCGATGCGGTCGCCGCTTGTGATGCTGCGGCTGTTGCGCAGAAGTCGTGGGCTGCGACGGCGCCTCGCGTTCGTTCTGAGGTCCTCCGCAACTGTTGGCAGGTATTGATCGAACACACCGAGGAACTGGCCGAGCTCATCACGCGCGAGCAAGGCAAGCCGCTGGTCGATTCGGCCGGTGAGGTGGCTTACGCAGCCGAGTTCTTCCGGTGGAATGCCGAAGAGGCGGTTCGTCTTCACGGCTCGCTCGGCGTCGCACCCTCGGGCAACAATCGGATCATCGTGCGTCACCCACCGGTCGGTGTGGTCGTCATGGTCACACCGTGGAACTTCCCGGCGGCGATGATCACCCGCAAGTTGGCACCGGCGCTGGCCGCGGGCAACGCCGTGGTCATCAAGCCGCCCAAGGAGACACCGCTCACCGCCTTGCGAGTGGCGGACCTTCTCCAGGAGGCCGGTGTCCCCAATGGTCTCATCAACGTGGTGCCCACGCTCGATTCCGGGTCGTGGTTCGATGCTGCAGTCGATCATCGGGCGACCCGAATGGTTTCGTTCACCGGCTCGACCGAGGTCGGTCGGGTGCTGCTGCGCCGCTGCGCCGAAGACATCAAGAAGCTGGGGCTGGAACTGGGCGGCAATGCGCCCTTCATCGTCTTTGACGATGCCGATCTC
>JAHECQ010000050.1 GCA_024641625.1 Acidimicrobiales bacterium
TTCGCCTCGGCCGAAGTTCAGCTTCGGTCTCGCCCTCTCGGTTGGACATGAATCGGAAGCCGAATACCTCGACGTCGATCTGGCCGCATCGGTCGACCTCGAGGATCTTCCCGCTCGCCTCTCGGACGTCCTGCCTGCAGGACTCCGTGTCACCGCAGTCCGAGAACTCGCTGGTGGGGAGAAGTCGCTCCAGGAGGCAATCGCCTGCTGTGGCTGGGACATCGAAGTACTCGGTGCACCTCCCGAAGATGTGGCGGCTGTGTTGACGGCCGTTCTGGCCGCCCCGAGCATCTCGTTCCAACGAGAGCGAAAGGGCAAAGTCTCCGTTGCCGATGTCCGCCCTGCGCTGCTCGAGGCAGCGGTCGTGGGGCCGACACCAAACGGAACGCAGTTGCGTGTCGTACTTGCCACCGATCTCGTCTCGCTCCGACCGGCCGAATTCATTCGAATCCTCGCGGCCGAACTTCCTGAGCGAACCGTGACCGAGGGTCGCGTGCGCCGCACCCACCAATGGACGATGGTCGATCACCGTCGCACGGAGCCCATCTCGGTCGAGGCGCTCAGCGCCCAACCGAGCGAGGTCGATTCCGAAGCGCCGGACTGGTCGACCCCGCACGCCGAGTTGCGTGCATCATGAGCATCTCTAAGGAACGACCTTCGTGTCTGAATCCCCCACCAACGAACATCCCCAAGAGCGGTCATCCGCCCCCGAGCCATCCGGCGACCCGAACCTTGCGCGACCGGCCGTAGGCGGGTCGTCGCGTCCGAAGATCGGAGACACGATCTCGCCCGAGGCGCTGGCGGGTCGACCGATTCCATCCACACCACCCCCGAGTGCCAAGAAGATCCCCAAGGACGATGGTGAAGACGCCGGCGAGGCCGAGCGTTCGGCCAACGCTCGTCGACGCAACCGAAACCGGAACCGATCGGGCTCCGACGCCGAACGCCCGGCAAGCCAGAACGGCGAGCCCGACCGCTCCGCCGATGTACCCGATCGATCAGATCAGGGGTCGGGCGAGCCCAACAGCTCCAACACCGAAGCTGCACCGGGATCGGGTCGCAAGCGTCGTCGTCGTCGCAGTCGGGGTGGCGGTGGCGGTGGTCAGAGCAATGGCGGACAGGGTTCCGGTCGTTCGGGGCACAGCCCGGTCGAACAGGTGGTCGCCGGACGTCCGGTCGAGCTCGATGAGGCCCAGCTGGAGACCCGTCGCGGCAGAAGTCGAAATGGTCGTCCGGTCGGCCGCTACCAAATGGTGGTGTCCAAGCGAGACGACGCCACCCACATCGCTGTCGTCGAAGGTCGGAATCTGATCGAGTACTACGTCTCGAAGCCGAGCGACGACGTGTTCGAGATTCACGGCAACATCTACCTCGGTCGGGTACAGAACGTCCTGCCGGGCATGGAAGCGGCGTTCGTGGACATCGCGACGCCCAAGAACGCGGTGCTCTATCGCGGTGACGTGCAATACGACCGGGATGATGTCGAGTCCTCCAACGGCGCGCCTCGCATCGAGCAGATGCTCAAGGCTCGCCAGACGGTGCTGTGTCAGGTCACCAAGAACCCCATCGCCCACAAGGGCGCCCGCCTCACGACCGAGGTGTCGCTCCCGGGTCGCTTCGTGGTCCTGGTGCCGAATTCATCGACGTACGGCATCTCCAAGCGTCTTCCCGACAAGGAGCGCAAGCGCCTGCGCCAGATCCTCGACCGGGTGAAGCCGGCCGAACATGGTCTGATCGTCCGAACCGCGGCCGAGAACATCACTGCCGAGGAGATCGAGCGAGACATCCAGGGCTTGATCGAGCAATGGCATCAAATCGACGCGCTGGCCAAACGGACCAAGGGCCCGGCCCTGCTGTATCGGGAGCCGGAAATGGCCACGAGGGTCATTCGCGAGGAGTTCAACAAGGAGTACCGAGCAGTCGTCATCGACGATCGGGCGCTCTTCGAGGATGTCTCGGCCTATGTGTCGCTCATCTCCCCCGCACTGGCCGATCGAGTCGAGTACTACGACACGTCGGTCGAGCCGTTGCCTGTCTTCGAGCGGTTCCACGTCCACGAACAGCTCCACAAGGCGCTCGACCGCAAGGTGTGGCTGCCATCGGGCGGCTCGTTGATCATCGAACACACCGAAGCCCTCACGGTCATCGACGTGAACACCGGGAAGAACGTCGGCTCGTCCAGCCTGGAGGAGACGGTCTTCCGCAACAACCTGGAGGCGGCGGAGGCCGTGGCCCATCAGCTGCGACTCCGTGACATCGGTGGCATCATCGTGATCGATTTCGTCGACATGGAGGACAAGGGCAATCGGAACGAAGTGCTCAAAACGTTCCGCCAAGCCCTCGCTCGCGACAAGACCCGCACCCAGGTCTTCGAAATCAGCGAGCTCGGATTGGCCGAGATGACTCGCAAGCGAATCGGCGAGGGGCTCCTGGAATCGTTGTCCTCGACGTGCCCGCACTGTGATGGTCGGGGGCACGTGGTCGACAAGGCGTTGCTCGGCGGTTGAGTCGCCGGTCCCGGGTCTGGGCCTCTTCGGGGCCCCGCGTTGGAGTGTTGCCGGACACCGCTAGCCTGGAGTGCCTATGTACGCAGTCGTAGCCACCGGTGGCAAGCAGTATCGGGTCGAAGAGGGCCAGAAGGTTCGAGTCGAGCGCCTGGGTGAGCCAGGGTCCGAGGTCGAACTCCGCCCCGTTCTACTCGTCGATGGGGCAGACGTCCTGTCGACCCCCGCCCAACTGGCCGGCGTACAGGTTTCCGCCCGCATCCTCGACGAAGTCAAGGGTAAGAAGATCGACGGCTTCACCTACAAGCCGAAGACGAATCAACGGCGTCGCTACGGCCATCGCCAGACGTACGCCACCATCGAGATCACCGGCATCAAGCGAGGCTGACATGTCAAAGACCAAAGGCGGCGGTTCCACCCGGAATGGCCGCGACTCCAACGCCCAGCGCCTCGGTGTCAAGGTGTACGACGGCACGACCGTCAGCCCGGGCTCGATCATCGTTCGTCAGCGTGGAACCAAGTTCCACCCGGGTCGCAACGTCGGCCGCGGCAGCGATGACACGTTGTTCGCCACCTCCGAGGGCAAGGTCAAGTTCGGCTTCCGGGCCGGGCGCCGCCTGGTCGATGTCTTGACCGATTGAATCGCCGGCCAGTCGAGGCCCGGTTCAGCCGTGCCTGAGTTGGTCGGCTCCGTGCTCGCGCCACTCTCTCGGCGGTAAGGATCACCACGCTGTGTCCAACTTCGTCGATGAATGCAACATCTGTGTCCGGGCCGGTGATGGCGGCGCGGGTTGTGTGTCGGTTCGCCGGGAGGCCCACGTACCTCTGGGCGGACCCGATGGTGGCGATGGCGGCGACGGCGGCGACGTGTGGCTCGAAGCCGATCGCAATGTCGCATCACTGATCGGCTTCCGCGACCACCCTCACCGCATCGCGTCCAGCGGTACCCATGGTTCCGGCGGTGGCCGCCATGGTAAGTCCGGTCAGACGTTGGTGGTGAAGGTGCCCGAGGGCACGACGGTGCTCGACCACCAGAGCCACGAGGAGCTCGTCCGCCTCGATCACCATGGTGATCGTTGGCTGGCAGCCCGGGCCGGCGCAGGAGGTCGCGGCAACGCTCGCTTCCTCTCGAACCGTCGCAGGGCCCCCATGTTCGCCGAACAGGGTGAACATGGCGAGGAGCTTTGGTACCGGCTCGAGCTCAAGCTGTTCGCCGATGTGGCCTTGGTCGGCTTCCCGAACGCGGGAAAGAGCACCTTGATCTCGGTGGTCAGCGCGGCCAAACCCAAGATCGCCGATTATCCGTTCACCACACTCGTCCCCAATCTCGGCGTCGTGCGCCTCGACGACGACACCGAGTTCGTCATGGCCGACATCCCCGGCTTGATCGAGGGAGCGAGCGAGGGCGTCGGCCTGGGTCACCGCTTCTTGCGGCACATCGAACGAGCCCGAGTACTGCTCTACCTGCTCGATCTGTCCGCGGTCGATGGAGCGTCCCCGGCCAGACAGCTCGAGGTGTTGCGAAGAGAGCTCGAGGCCTATCAGCCCGACCTGGTCCACCGGCCGAGCGTCGTGGTCGGATCGAAGGCCGATGTGCTCGAAGCAGCCGACTGGGGTGACGAGGCGGAGGTCGAGTTCGAGATCTCGTCGGTGTCGAATCGTGGGCTTCAGCCGCTCATGTGGCACCTCTCCAGGCTGGTGGCCGAGTGCCGTGGTCAAGAGGCCGAAGGCGATGGCTTCGTGCTCCACCGGCCCGAGCCCAGCGGGGTCGAGATCGTTCGCGAGGACGATGGGGCCTATCGGGTGCTGGGCCGGGGCGCCGAACGGGCGGTGGCGCTGTCGGATCTCACCGACCCCGGAGCACTCGATTATGCCCGGTCACGGCTGAACCGGCTCGGGGTGGACAAGGCGCTTCGGCGCGCCGGTGCACGTGAGGGTGACGTTGTACGAATCGCAAGCTTCGAGTTCGACTACGAGGAAGATTTGTGAACGCCCCGATCGTCGTGGTGAAGATCGGGTCGTCCTCGGTGGTCACCGTCGATGGTCGGATCGACACCACTGCCCTCTCCAAGCTCGTCACCGAAGTCGACGTCTGCCGGCAGAGCGGTTGGCGCGTGGTTGTCGTGACCAGCGGAGCCATCGCTGCCGGACTTCCGCAGCTCGGCATGAGCGCGGACGACGTTCGGGCCGATGACGTGCTGCGGGCCGCCTCGGCAGTGGGCCAGACGTCGCTCATGCGTGCGTTCGAAGTGGCCCTCGCCGAGCGGTCGCTGTTGGGGGGACAGGTGCTCCTTGCGCCGACCGACTTCATGTTGCGGCGTCGCTACCTGAAGAGTCGGGGAACGCTGCAGGCGTTGCTCGAACTGGGTGTCGTGCCCATCGTCAACGAAAATGATGCCATCGCCGACGACGAGATTCGCTTCGGGGACAACGATCGCCTTGCTGCGCTGGTCGCCCATCTCGTCGAGGCTCGGTTGTTGGTGTTGCTCACCGACACCGCCGGTTTGTTCACCGCGGACCCGCGGGTTGACGAGTCGGCTTCACTGATCGAGGAGATCCTCGAGATCGATCAGACGCTGGAGAACGTTGCCGGTGGCCCGCGCTCGTTGCGCAGCCGAGGCGGGATGGCATCGAAGCTGGCGGCGGCCAAGATCGCAACCTGGTCGGGTGTCGAGACCGTCATCGCATTCGCCGGGCGCCCATCGGTGTTGCCCGACGCCGTCAACGGGGTCGCCGGGATGGGGACCGTGTTCCGAGCCAAGGCACAACGGCTCCCGGCTCGAAAGCTCTGGATAGGGTTCGCGCTTCCCGCCGTAGGGCGGATAGTGGTGGACGAGGGTGCTCGGCGCGCCCTCGAAGAGCAACAGCGGTCGCTGCTTTCGGCCGGCATCGTGTCGGTGTCGGGCGAGTTCGATGCCGACGACGCCGTCGAGATCGAGGACACGGCGGGAACTGTGTTCGCCAAGGGGCAGGTGAGCTGGTCGAGTCAGATGATCCGATCGAACTTGGGCCGCCGGACGGCTGAACTCGAGGCCGGGCTCCCGCACGAAGTCGTGCACCGCGATGATCTGGTCATCCTCCCGAACTGAACCGATCAGGAGGCAGTGTCACCATCGGTCGGTGCCTCGACGGTCGAAGGAGCAGCCGGTGCGCCGGCTTCGAGTCCGAGTTGGGCTCGGATCTCGCTGAGGCGGCTTTGCGCTTCGACGTTCATCGATGCCTGCTCGACCTCGAGCATGCGACCTTCGACCGAGGCGCCCTGCAGTTCGGACATGCCCTTGGCCTTGGCATAGCGGGATTCGACCTTCTCGCGCACCTCGTCAAAGGTGGGAACGTCGTCACCGACGGTCTCCGACAACGATGACATCGCCTTGTTGAGCTGTTCCTGCATCTTTGCCTGATCGAGCTGGGAGAGCAGCTGCTGACGCTCGGCCAACTTGCGTTGGAGCATCGTCGAGTTCTGGTTGACCGCGGCCTTGGCCTGGTCGGCGGCCTGCGAGGACTGGAGGTGGAGCGATTTGAGGTCCTCGACCTCGTGCTCGAGGGCGATCATGCGGTTGGCGAAGGATTCGGCCGCCGAGGTGTACTCGGTCATTTTCGTGGCATCGCCCTTCTTCTGGGCGTCGTCGGCCATCAGCACTGCCTGCTTGGCATTGCCGGCCACCTTCTCGTACTCCTCCATGGCACGGTTGAGGCGGATCTCGGTCTGCTTCTGGTTGGCGATCACATTCGCCGCCTGCTCCTTGAGCCGGCGATGCTGATCGTTTGCCTCCTGGATGGCCTGCTCGAGTTGGACCTTGGGGTCGGCCATCTCGTTGAAGCTGCCCGTCAACTTGGCCGTCATGTACTTCCACCAGCGGTTCATCAACTTGAACATGACAACGATGCTAGCTCAGCGACCGTCGACGAGGGCGGTAGCCCTGGAATGCCAACAGGCCGATGTAGACGCCGAGGCCGACGCCGCCGATGACGATTCCCTCCAACGGCGCAGGGATGCCGGCCAGTCGCCGCACGGACAGAATGGCTGCGCCGGCGCCGAAGGAAGCTGCGGTCACCGGGAGGACGAGATCGGAGCGAATGGAGGTGTCGAGCTTGCGATTCAACGCCCGGCGAAGCAGCCACCACTCGACCATGGCGCCGGCCGTGGTGCCGAGACCGAGACCGACGACCCCAAGGCGTGCCTGCGACGGCATCGAGCGGACACTCTCGGGTAGCGGCTGCCAGAAGGCCCAGTGCGGGAGATCGCCCCATCCGGTGATGGTGCCGTCGGTGACGACCAGTCGGTCGAGTTGGAACATGACGAGCACGGTGAACGCGGTCATGGCCACCAGGCGGATCACCGCAATCTTGGCCGGCGTACGAGTGTCGCCCAGCGCGTACAGGGCATTCTGGCTGATGCGAGCGGTCATCGAGGCCGGAAGGGCGATCCCGAACGCGGCGAGCGCCAACCCCAGGGCGATGGCCTGATCGGAGGTCAGCGTGCCCCGCCCGAAGAGTTGATTCGGCCACAGGTAGAGGGTTGCGGCGATTGAACCACCACCGCAGACCAGGACCGCAGTGCTGATGCCGGCCGAGAGCATCACCTTTCGCAGACCGATGGTGACCCGGGCCTGTATGCCATGGGCCTTGTCGGCCGTCCTGGACATCTCGGTCAACTCGGTGGTGGCCACGCTGAATCCGAAGATGGAGATCGGGAGCAGATAGATCGGGAGGGCCAGAGCGAACAGCGCCAAGGAGCCCCTCACGAGGAGGCTGGCCAGGAACATGTCGATGAAGCCGGCGAGCTGGATCACGCCTCGGGCGCCCACCGCAGGCAGGAAGCGTCGCAGGACCTCACCGATCTGGTCGTCTCGTTGCAGATGAGGTCGGACGATGCCGGTCAACTGATGGACCCTGGGCGCCATCACACCCAGTTGAAGGCAGCTGCCGAACACCATGGCCAGCGCCAGCCAACGCGCCACGTCGGCGTCGCCTGAAAGGATCGAATCACCGAGACCGTTGACCACCGCTGCTGCCCGATCCGATTCGCTTGCTCCGAGTCCGAAGATCACGACGATGCCCAGCAGGATGATCTGGCTGAGGTTCCACAGGACCGGGGCGGCGTACCCGAGGAAGTACTCACGATGGGAATTGAGGATGGCAAAGCACCACGCCGAGACACCGAGCAGTCCGATCCCGACCGCGGTGATTCGGGTGAGCGACGTGGCCAGGGATTGGACGTCAGGACTGTTGCCGGGGTTGAGCACGCGCACGATCGGCCCGGCCGCGATCACGGTCAGGGCCACGATCATCACGATGGCCGCCGACAGGAATCCCAGGACCCCGGCGGCAAGCCGTCGGGCGGCCTGCTCGTCGTGGTCCTCGAGCAGGCCGGCATAGACGGGCACGAAGGATGCGCCGAGCGAACCCTCGCCCAAGAGGTTCTGGATGACATTGGGAATGCGCATCGCTTGTCGAAAGGCATCAGCCGTGCCGGTGCCGCCCAGGGTCGCGCCGATCATGATCTCCCGGAACAGGCCGAACACTCGACTGAGTCCGATGCCGGCGGCGGCTTTGTTCGAGCCACTCACGATCGGCCGCCCACCGGGACGCTGGCGATGTCAGCGACCTCCAGCAGCGTCAGTTGGGTGTCGGTGGGATCCTCGACATCGACCAGTCGTTGGGCCTGTCGGGCCACCGCGCCTTCGAACAGGTTGCGGGCCAGGCGACCGTTCCCGAACGCGTGTCCTCGGGCATGGGCCGCAAACCAGGCGAGCGCGGCGTCGACCGCATCACGAGTGAGCTCATAGCCGTTCTTCTGGGCGATGCTCTGGAGGATCGCCAGGAGCTCGTCGTCGTTGTAGTCGGGGAAGAGGATGGTCTTCGGGAACCGGCTGCTGAATCCCGGGTTGGCCGCAACCAGTTCGGCCATCTCCCTGGGATAACCGGCCAGGATCACCACGAGGGAATCGCGCCGATCCTCCACCTGTTTCACGATGGCGTCGATGGCCTCACGACCGAAGTCCTTCTCGCCCCCACGGATGAGCGAGTAGGCCTCGTCGATCAAGAGCACGCCGCCGTCGGCGGCGGCGAACACCTCGCCGACCTTGGTTGCGGTCTGGCCGACGAAGCCGGCGACCAGACCGGCTCGATCTACCTCGGTGAGGTGCCCTCGCTCGACGACCCCGAGGGTTCGGTAGATACGGGCAAGCAGGCGGGCAACGGTCGTCTTGCCGGTGCCAGGATTGCCGCTGAAGACGAGGTGATTGGTGCTTTCCACCACGGGAAGCCCGCGTTCCCGGCGAAGCCTCTGCACCCGGAGCAGCGCACTGAGCAGCCGGACTTCTTCCTTGACCGCGGCCAGGCCGATGAGTGCGTCGAGTTCGGCCAGCAGGTCTTCGAGTGGTTCGGGCTGATCGGGCTCCTGGTGAGCCACGGGATCCGACGTGGTGGCAGCAGCGATCGGTGCCCCGGTGCTCGGTCGGTCGGGCCTCGGGGGACCCTCACCACTTGGGGGCTCGATGGGCGTCGCCGCTGACGGTCTGGGGGGCAACTCGGCCAGCAGGAGTCGCTGGAAGGCCACGATGGCCGACAGCTCGTCCGCGCTCGGGAAACGGTCGAGGGACGCCACCATGTGGGCCAAGGCCATGGCCTCGTCGTAGTAGGTCCGGGCCAGGACGGTGTTGCGGGCCCGGTCCACGTCGACCAACGTGCGAAAGAGCTCCGAGGGTTGCCTGAGCCAGGAACGTCGACCGGCAACCAGCCCCGCAAGTCGAAGATCGTCAGGGGTGGCTGCAGCCGGCAGCAATTCGTGCCGTGAGAAGGCGGCCACGAGCGCCCACAACTCGTCATCGGTCTGGCGTCCATCGGCATCGATACAGGCAGTGGCGAGGTTGAACGCCTCCACGGTTGCATCCCGACGCAACCGGCCGGTGTCCACGGTGGTCCCGCGGGCGGCATCGGCGAGGGCTGCGCCGACGGCGTCGACGAACCGGGCAACCGCGGATACCAGCCCCCGATCCAGACCGTTCCCTGGTTCCGGTGGCGTTGACGGGCTCATGCAGGCAGGATGTTATCCCTGGGCGGGCTCGCCGGTTGGGACGCCACCGAGAGGTGGTTTCGCTCTCGGGAACCCCCGCCCCGAATGGTTCTCCGCGGTCAATTTCGAATTGCACGATTTACCACTGGCGCAAGACGTCCTTGTACGGTGTGTGAATGACTCATCGTTTCGAATCCGTCGAAGCTGTCCGCGAAGGCCTGGCCCAGGTCGATTATCTCTCCGACGATTCGATCGCCGGCATCGCCTACTTGGCAGATCGGCTGGGCAAGCCGGTCCTCATCGAGGGCCCGGCCGGAACCGGCAAGACCCAGCTGGCCAAGTCGATAGCGGAAATGACCGGCGCACGACTCATCCGTCTCCAGTGCTATGAAGGTCTCGACGAGGCCAAGGCGCTGTACGAGTGGAACTACAAGAAGCAGCTGCTGCGCATCCAGGCCGAGGGCGAAGGTGTCGAGTGGGACGATGTCCAAGAGGACATCTTCAGCAACGACTTCCTCCTCGAACGCCCGCTGCTCGAAGCCATTCGGGCCGATGATCCCGTCGTGCTGCTGATCGACGAAGTCGACCGGGTCGAGGTCGAGACCGAGGCGCTGCTGCTCGAACTCCTCTCCGACTATCAGGTCTCGATCCCCGAACTCGGCACGCTGGAGGCCAAGCAGATCCCGCTGGTGTTCCTCACGTCCAACAGCACCCGAGAGCTCTCCGAAGCGCTCAAGCGGCGTTGTCTGTTCCTCCATCTGGACTACCCGGACATGGCGCGCGAGAAGGAGATCGTGCTCACCAAGGTTCCCGACATCACCGACAACCTCGCCGATCAGATCGCTCGCATCGTGCGGTCGATCCGCCAGCTCGAGCTGAAGAAGGCCCCCTCGGTGTCGGAGACCATCGACTGGGCCCGCACGCTCATCTTGCTCGGCATCGAGAAGATCACCGAACAGGACGCCATCAACACCGCCAGCGTCCTGCTCAAGTACCGAGCCGACATCGACAAGGTCGTGAAGGAGTTCAGCACGAATTCGGCCGTTCACTTCCAGGCCTCGGGCAGCTGATGGCGGCCTCCGTCGCCAACGGTGCGACCGCTGATCACATGGAGTCGACCGACACGCTGTTCGAGTTGCTCCAGGGATTCGTCCAGGATCTGCGCACCGCAGGGTTGCCGGTGTCGCTCTCGGAGAACATCGACGCGTCCATTGCGGTCAAGCACATTCCCATCGAGGACCGCAACGCGTTCAAGTACGCGCTGGCGGCCACACTCGTCAAGAACAACTCCCACTGGAAGACGTTCGAAACCCTGTTCGAGGTCTACTTCTCGCTCAGGGGGAGCGAGTACTCGCTCAACGGCGAGGACGGTACCGATCCCTTCGACAATCCCGACTACGACCCCAACGAAGAGGGCCAGGACGGCGAACGTGGGATGGGCGAGGGTGGCGGTCAGGGCCTCAGCCCCGAAGAGTTGGCTGAGCTGCTGTTCCAAGCCCTCCTCAAGGGCGATGACAACCTGATGCGGGCGTTGGCCCGTCAGGCCGTCAAGCGTTATGCGGGTATGGAACCGGGACGCCCCGTGGGCGGCACGTACTATCTCTACCGGACGCTTCGAAATCTCGATCTCGACGGCATGATGCAACGGCTCATGGAGAAGTCCCGTGAGCAGGCGGGCGAGCTCACCTCGTTGGAGGAACGGCTCGAGCGAGACGAGTTCGAGACCCGCATCGAGAAGCTGAAGAAGGAAATCGAGGCGGAGATTCGTCGTCGGCTCGTGGCCGATCGCGG
The DNA here is from genome assembly GCA_024641625.1 of Acidimicrobiales bacterium. Lineage (GTDB taxonomy): Bacteria > Actinomycetota > Acidimicrobiia > Acidimicrobiales > SZUA-35 > JAHECQ01. The sequence continues at coordinate 11,314 of JAHECQ010000050.1, forward strand.
GGCCGAAGCCATGGCCAAGACCCTCCGCAAACCGCTGCCCGAAGATGTCGACTTCATGCACGCAAGCCGCGAGGAGATGGCCAACCTCCGCAAGGCCATCTACCCGCTGACGCGCAAGTTGGCGGTTCGCTTGGCGCGCAAGCGCCGGCATCAACGTCGCGGCCAGCTCGATTTCCGCCGGACGGTTCGCCACAGCCTCAGCTACGGTGGCGTCCCTGCCGAACTGGTGTTCCGCCATCCTCGCCCAGCCAAGCCGGAGATCATGGTCGTGGCCGACATCTCTGGTTCGGTTGCCGCCTTCGCCCGCTTCACGCTGCATCTCGTCTATGCGATTTCTGGACAGTTCAGCAAGGTACGGGCGTTCGTGTTCATCGACGGACTGGATGAGGTCACGAAGTTCTTCGAGGGTGTGGACGACATCACCGAGGCGATTCACCGGGTCAACACCGAGGCCGATGTGGTGTGGGTCGACGGTCACTCCGACTATGGACACGCGCTCGAGGTGTTCTGGGAGACCTACGGCAAGGACATCAGCTCGAAGAGCACGGTGATCGTGCTGGGTGACGCCCGCAACAATTACCATGCATCGCAGGCGTGGATCATGAAAGAGATCAGCATGAAGGCTCGCAAGCTGTTCTGGCTGAACCCCGAGCCCAAGTCGTACTGGAACACCGGCGACTCGATCGTCGGGGAGTACGGTGCCCACTGCGATGGGACCTTCGAAGTGCGCAATCTGCGTCAGCTCGAGAAATTCGTCGACAACCTGGTCTGAGCCGTCTCGGCGGCGTCGCCAACGACGTCGCCGGTCACATCTGCCCTGAGGAGATGGTCATGAGTACGATTCGAGCCCGCCGTTTCGCGGTCATCGTCGCTGTCGTCGCGGCCTTCGCTCTCATTGCCCTGCCCGTGCTGTTGGCCCTGGGTTGAAGCGGCCGGCCCTCGGTTGATCAGGCTCGCCGGTCGAGGTCATCGATCGGCGTTGACCGACAGCAGTTCGGCGACCCGGAAGGCCAGATCGACACCTTGGCGGCCGTTGAGGCGGGGATCGCACATCGTCTCGTAGCGCTTGGCCAGATCGTCGTTGCTCACTTGTTCGGCGCCGCCGAGGCACTCGGTGACGTCGTCGCCGGTGAGTTCGACATGGATCCCGCCGGGCCAGGTGCCGGCTGCGGCGTGGGCCTCGAAGAAGCCGGTGACCTCGGCAATGACGTCGTCGAAGTGTCGGGTCTTGTAGCCGGACTCGGCGGTGAAGGTGTTGCCGTGCATGGGGTCGCAGACCCAGACAACCGGATGCCCGGCGTCGCGCACCGCCTCGAGCAGGGGGGGTAGGCGGTCGCCGACCTTGTCGGCGCCCATGCGGGTGATGAGGGTGAGCCGACCCGGCTCGCGCTCGGGGTTGAGGATTTCGCAGAGTCCCAGCACGTCGGCGGCCGTGGCCGACGGTCCGACCTTGCAGCCGATCGGGTTGCGGATGCCCCGGAAAAACTCGACATGGGCGCCGTCGAGGTCGCGGGTGCGCTCGCCGATCCAGATCATGTGGGCCGAGCAGTCGTACCACTCGTCGGTGAGACTGTCTCGGCGGGTGAGCGCTTCTTCGTACTGGAGGATCAGGGCCTCGTGGCTGGTGAAGAAGTCGGCCTCGTGGATCTCGGGATGCTTCGAGGAGATCCCGGCGGCCTCCATGAATCGGAGCGCGCGATCGATCTCGGAGGCCAGCTGGAGATACCGCCGTCCCTCGGCCGAGGAGGCGACGAACTCCTGATTCCAGGCTTGGACGCGGTGGAGATCGGCGAAGCCGCCCTTGGTGAATGCTCGGAGGAGGTTGAGCGTCGAGGCCGATTGGTTGTAAGCCTGGATGAGGCGGCGAGGGTCGGGCTTGCGGTCAGTGGGGGAGAAGGGGAGGTCGTTGACCATGTGACCGAGGAACGACGGCAGTTCCATGTCGTCGATGGTCTCGGTCGGCTTCGAGCGGGGTTTGGCGAACTGTCCGGCGATCCGTCCGACCTTGATGGCGGGGACACCCGAGGAATAGGTGAGGATGACCGCCATCTGGAGAATGACCCGAAGCTTGTCACGGATGGCGTTGGCGTTGAAGCCGTCGAAGGACTCTGCGCAATCGCCTGCTTGAAGCAGGAAGGCCTTGCGGTCGACAACCTGGGCGAGTCGTGCCTTGAGGTCTCGAGCCTCACCGGCGAAGACCAGCGGTGGCAGGGTCGACAGCTCCTTCTCGGCCCGTTCGAGTTGTCCGTGATCAGGCCACGTCGGCTGCTGTTTGGCCTCGAGCGCCCGCCAGGAGTCAGGGTTCCATTCCATGGTGCAAGTCTAGGGGGTCCGGTCTTCAGCCTGACCGGGATTACCCGGGTGGGAACGCGACCGAAAAGCACAGAACCCGTGCCTCCCAGGTCGGAGGCACGGGTTCTGGTTGGATGTCCGGGAGTTGTCAGAGGTCGATGCGCAAGCGCGAACTCAGGAACGTGAACTCAGGAACGTGAACTCAGGCAGCGTCGAAGTCGGCCATGAGATCGCCGGCCTGGTCGCGCACCGCCGAGACCGCTCGCTTGACGAGTCGGCGAGCCGCTTCCGCCGTCACGCCCAGCTCCTCGCCGACCTCGCGATAGCTGCGCTTGCGGCCGTCGTGGAGGCCGAAGCGCTGCTCGACCGCGTACCGGGCACGGGGGTCGAGCACGTCGAGGAGGCCGGTGACCATGGTTTCCTCGGCCCGAGCCATGACTTCGATCTCTGGACCGGGGTTCGAGTCGGGGAGAAGGTCGACGAGCTCGTTGGAGTCGTCGTCGCCGATGGTGCGATCGAGCGAGGTCGGCGTCGTGAGTCGGTGCAACCGGGCATGCTCATCGTCGAGCTCGTCGCCGTCTCCCGAGACCTGCCGGAGGGCGGCCCGAAGGCTGGCCGAACGATCGCCGGGGAGGCGAACGAGGCTGGCTTTC
>JAHECQ010000429.1 GCA_024641625.1 Acidimicrobiales bacterium
CACGTTGCGCGGCATGCGCCGCCGAGGCTACCCCGCCTCCGCAATCCGAGCATTCATGAACCGGATCGGTGTCGCCAAGACCAACAGCACCGTCGAGATCGAGCTGCTCGAGTCGTTCGTTCGAACCGAGCTGAACGCAACATCGCTCCGGCGCATGGCAGTACTCGACCCGGTCCGGCTGGTCATCACCAACTGGCCCGAGGGTCAGATCGTGATGGTCGACGCGCAGAACAATCCCGAGGATCCCTCGGCGGGCACACGCCGCATTCCCTTCAGCGGTGAACTGTGGATCGAGCGTGACGACTTCATGCTCGACCCTCCCCCGAAGTACTACCGGCTGTTCCCGGGGCAGGAGGTCCGCCTTCGGGCCGCCTTCTTCGTGACGGCGACCGACGCAGTCACCGACGCCGAGGGCATCGTGTCCGAGGTGCGCTGCACCTACGACCCAGCCACGCTGGGCGGCCAGGCGCCCGACGGACGCAAGGTGAAGGCCACGATCCACTGGGTGTCGGCGCAGCACGCCGTGGACGCCACGGTTCACCTCTACAACCGGCTCCTCGATGACCCGCACCCCGGCAGCGATGGATCCGATGAGCTCTCGAGTCTCAATCCCCGTTCACGGGAGACCCGGCACGCCAAACTCGAACCATCACTCGCAGATCCCCTCGACCCCGGACAGGTGGTTCAGTTCGAACGGCTGGGTTACTTCGCCGCTGACCTCGAGCATCCCTCGGTCTTCCACCGCACCGTGGGGCTCCGAGACGAGTGGGCGAACATTCAGAAGCGAAAAGGCTGAATCGGACCGTCACTCGGCCCATGGCGTCCAACGGAATCGGCGAGACGCCACGACCAGCCCGAAGAGTCCCCAGGCCGCGATGACCGCCCAATGCCGCCAGGGCATGGGGGTCCCCACGACGAACGGGTCGAACGACTCGTACAACGCCCTGGTCAGGTGTTTGACCGGGAACACGTCACCGATGAACGTGATGATTCGCGGTGTCGAATCGGTGACGACGAAGACGTCGCTCACGAAGTACAAGGGCAGCACTGCTGCGTTCGTGATGGCCGGAGCAGCCTCGACGCTCGGGATGATGCTGGTGAGCGCAAGGCCCATGGCGCAGAACGAGGCCGAGCCGACCACGAGGCTGATGACCAACGCCGGTACGCCGGCGGGCTGCACGGAGACACCGAAGACCAGTCGACCGATGGCCACGACCAGCGCGGTCATCAACGTGGCAATGACCACCGAAGCCAACGCCTGGGCCAGAACGAAAACCCACGGACGCAGTGGCGTACCGCGGACACGCTTGAGGACACCATCCTCTCGACGAGTGACGGTGGTCATGGCCAGATTGACCAACGTTGCCGAGATCAGGGCCAGTGCGAGGATGCCCGGCACGTAGAAGGTTGCAGCACGAACATCTCCACGTGAGTCGATCGTCTCGTTGCCGAAGATCGAGGTGAACAGCAACAAGAAGATGAGCGGAAGCACAACGGTGAAGAAGGTGGCCGCAGGGTTCCGCCTGAAGGCGAGCAGATCGTAGCCGACCTGTGATCGGAGTTGCCGAGGCCACCCGCTCATGCGCCGACGCCCTCCACCAACGACAGGTAGGTGGATTCGAGGCTCGGGCGCACGACCTCGAAGTCGGCCAACGGCATCCCGCTCTCCATGGCCCAACCGGTGAGACGGTGCACGACATTGGTCACCTCGTGCTCGTCATCGAGCTCGACGCTGAACCGGCCATCGATGACAGTGACGGCCAGATCGAGACCAACCGGCTGGGGGGCCGTCCAGGAGATTCGGGTTCGGGCCCGCACCCGATCAGCCAGTTCGCGAGCAGTCCCTCGGGCGATGATCGCACCACCTCCGATCACCACGATGTTGTCGGCCAGATGCTGCGCCTCGTCCATGTAATGCGTGGTGAGCAGCACCGTGCAGCCGAGCAGGCGAAGCCCGGCAATCATGTCCCATGCACCCCGGCGGGCGGTCGGGTCGAAGCCGGTGGTCGGCTCGTCGAGGAAGATCAGGCGAGGGTCACCGATGAGCGCCAGTCCGAGATCGACCCGTCGCTGCTGGCCACCCGACAACTTGCCGACGCGTCGATCAGCCTGCTCAACCAGTCCGACGAGCTCGAGGACCGAGGCAACCTCTCGCGGTTTGCGATAGTAGGCAGCCTGCATCCGGAGCACTTCGCGCACGGTGAGCGACCGCAGCGGCCGCGAGCTCTGCAGCACGATGCCGATGTCCTCTTTCCAGGAACGGGGCGCATGCTGAGGATCCTGACCGAGGACGCGAACCGACCCCGACGTCGGGGTTCGGAACCCTTCGAGGATCTCGATGGTGGTGGTCTTCCCGGCTCCGTTCGGTCCCAGAAAGGCAACGATCTCCCCCTCGACGACCTCGAGGTCGACCCCCCGGAGTACCTCTCGCTCCCCGTAGGACTTGCACAGATTCTCGGCCAGGATCGCCGCAGTGGGCATCGGGACACTCTAGTTGCTCCGAAGTACCCCCCGGCGACGAGCTCGACGCTCATGGGGCGCCGTGGAAGGATGCCCCGGTGCGTCGGCTTGCCTCTCTCGATCATCGGGGTCCAGGGATCGACTCGGCAACGGCATGGCGCGTGGCGCTGGCAGCGGCGCTCACGAACGGAGTGGCGTTCGGAACCGTGTACACGTTCGGGACCTTCTTCAAGGCAATGGCCGAGGAGTTCGATACCGGGCTCGGCCCCACCTCGGTGGTCTTCGGGATCACGATGTTCCTGTTCTTCGGAACCGGTGCGCTCTCGGGATTTCTCTCCGATCGCTGGGGTCCTCGACCGCTGGTGATCGTCGGGGGAACGCTTTTCAGCGGAGGTCTGGTGCTCACCAGCCAAGTCGACGAACTCTGGCAGGGGTACCTGAGCTACGGCATCGGAGCCGGACTCGGCGGGGGTCTGTTCGTTGCCCCGGTGTTCGCCGCGGTCGCCTCATGGTTCGATCGCTATCGGGCGGTCGCTCAGGGTGTGGCGGCCACCGGCAACGGCCTCGGGACCTTGTTGCTCCTCCCGTATGCCAATGCGCTGGTGCGCGACGTCGGCTGGCGACAGGCCTACCTGACCCTGGCCGGTGTTTCGGCCGTTGCCTTCGCCATCGGGGCCCTCGGCCTGTCGAAGCCGCCGATCGTCCGGCACGCCAACGCCGGCCGACACCTTCGCACGGTCCTCGGTACTCGGGCATTTCGTCGCCTGGCCCTGGGCTGCATGCTGTATTCCGCCGGGCAGAGCGCAGCCTTCGCGTTCACCGTCTTGTTCGCTACCGACGCCGGCGTCTCCGACGCCCGGGCCGCACTGCTCATCGGCATCGTGGGGGCATCGAGCATCCTCGGCCGCCTCCTCTTGACCGGGCTCTCGAATCGCATCGGACCGGTGCGAATGATGCAGCTCTGCTTCCTCGCCCAACCACCGGCCTTCGTGCTGCTCCTGGTCGCCGGTGGACGATATTGGGTGCTCGTCGGTTACGCCCTGCTGTTCGGAATCGCCTACGGCGGCTTCGTCGCCTTGATGGGTCAGGTGACCGCTCACCTCTTCGGAGTGTCGGGGCTGGCAACCGTGCTGGGATGGGTGTACCTCACCGCGGCGCTCGGCAGCTTGTTCTTCCCACCGATCGTCGGCTTCATAGCCGATGCCACCGACAGCAATCAGATCCCGATCCTGGCGATGATCGGCGTGGTCGGGGTCGGATCGGTCGTGTTCTTGCGACTCCAGCGCGAACCGGCCTTGCCCTA
>JAHECQ010000430.1 GCA_024641625.1 Acidimicrobiales bacterium
GGCGTCCCGGCTGCCATCGCCTCCAGGAGCACGACGCCGAAGCTCTCGCCGCCCAGGGATGGGGCACAGAACACATCGGCGTCTCGAATTCTCTGAGCCTTTTCGGCCTCGGACAGATCACCGAGCCAACGGATGCGGCCATCACCGATGTGAGCGGCCGCCAGCCGGTCGGTCTCGGGTCCGGTCCCTCCCACCCACAGCTCGACGTCGGAGGGAAGGTGGCGGGCTGCATCGAGAAAGACCGCGAGTCCCTTTCGCGGCTCGTGTCGAGCCAGGAAAAGCGCCACCCGAGGACCCACGGAACGATCCCGCCGATGATCATTCGGTCCGGCCTCGAACCGACTCGTCTCGACACCGTTGAAGAGGATTTCACACTGTGCCCCGAGATGACGTTGCACCATGCTCGCCGCCTCGGCCGAAACGGCGACCCGACTGTCGAGCCGCCCGACCAGGCGACGCAGGAGGGGCCGCAGGTAGCGATAGACCGCGATCTCGCCGCTGGCGTGGAAGGTACCGATCAAGGGCACGGGTTTGACGACGAGGGTGGTGAGCGTCGGCCCCGGGGCAAGCGGTTCGTGCAGGTGCAGCAGGTCGAACCGGTCGTCCCAGACAGCCCGGAGCACCCGAAGCTGGGCCGCAGGATCGGGGGCGACCGGGGCCAGCGACCCATTCTGGGCATAGGGCATGGAGTCTCCGAGCGGGGTGACCCACGGTTCTGGGGGCAACCCGTCACAGGGGGCGAGCACCTGGACGTCGATTCCCTCCCGGCGAAGCGAACGGGCCAATCCGAGCACTTGGGACTGCACGCCACCCCAGAGTCCGAGACTGTAGGGACAGATCATTCCGACGCGCATGGCTGTCCGAGGTTACTGGAGGACCCGGGGCTCGTGGCCACCGTGCCAGATCGGAGTGAGCACGTGCCATTGTTCGGGCGCTCGGCGGATCAGGTGCTCCAACTCGACCACGTAGCGCTGGGTCAACGCGACCGCATCGTCTCGCAGCCTCCCCGATCGCTCCGGCCACAGTGGCGGCCCTACCACGCAATGATGGCCGACCGAGGTGAAGTAGACGGCGGTGGGATGAATCGGCGCACCGGTGCGGAGCGCGAGCACTGCCGGCCCGAGCGGGATCGAAGCATCAGCGCCGAAGAGGTCGACGAGAACCCCGGTGCCCGAGATGTCGCGGTCGCCCAGGAGGCACACGACGTGACCGGCGCGTACGGCCCCCACCAGACGCCCCATCGACTCCGCACCCAGGGGGATCACGTCGATACCGTAGGAGGACCTCAGATCGGTGAACCACTCGAAGACGTCGTCGGGTCGCAACCGTTCGACGACCGCCGAGACCGGCACCTGGTCGACCCGGGTCAGCCAGGCTGCAGCCCATTCCCAACCGCCGAGGTGCGGCAGCACGACGATCGGCCCGAACCCGGCCTCTTGACTGGCGGTCAACCACTGGCGCCCTTCGACCGTGAACCGGCGATCGATGACGTCGGCACCGAGCGTTGGCAGACGGAGCGTCTCGGCCCAGTAACGGCCGTAGGAAGCGAAGCCGGCGGTGACCAGGGACCGAAGTTCCTCAGCGGAGGCCCCGGGCACGACACGACGCAGATTTGCCGTCAGCGCGGCCCGATGGGCCCGCAGGACCCCGGCGGCCAGGCGGCCGGACAGTGCCCCTGCGCTACTGACCAACCCGATCGGCCAGGGCCGCACGAGGAGCGAGCCGAGCACGAGCAGTCGCCGCTGACGGCTCATGTTCGCGGTGATTCGGATCAGTGACGGCTTCGCGAACCGCGCCGCTCTCGGCCGGCCGCCGACTTCGAACGGTCGCCTCGGGTACGCCACACACCGCCTTCACCTCGTGAAGCTGCCTGCGCTGCCACCACCGAGGCCGGACGTGCCGCCGTCGCCTGGCGCCACACCTTGACGAACCGCGTGACCACCGTGAGCACGGTGAGCCCGAACATCAGCCACAGGGTTGCCTTGAACCAGACGACACCGAAGATGCTGGTCGCCAACAGCCCCAGTCCCAAGACGATGAAGCGCTCGGCCCGCTCCATCAGACCGCCCTTGGCTTCGAAGCCGAGCGCCTCTGCCTTGGCCCTCTGGTAGGAAACCAACGATGCCGCGATGTACAAGCCGAAGGGCAACATCGCCATTCGAGGAGTCTCGCTGTCGACGAAGTACCAGCCCGCCCCGGCAAAGAGCAGACCGTCGCTGAGCCGGTCGAACACGGAATCGAGATAGGCCCCCCGTGACCCGGCGGTCCCCCCTGCCTTGGCGACCGCTCCGTCGAGGGCATCGGGCAGTCCGGTCAGCAAGATGAAGACGGCAGCGAGGAAGAACTGCCCCTGGGCCATGAAGTAGGCGCACGTTCCTGCCATCATCACGCCGATGGCGGTGACGATGTCGGGGGAGACACCCAGCTTCTGCAGCGCCGAGCCCATCGGGGCGACAGCCTTCTCGAAACCGGTGCGGAAGTTACCGTCGAACACGAGAGCTCCTTGTCGAACGCCTCAGCAATAAGCGTTCGGGGAAGGCTAGCGCGGGATAACTCCTGCTGGCAGCACCGCTGGAGGGGTCGCAGGACACGGCGACACGGCAGATCGGGCACACGAGCGGGAACAGCACCCGGAACACGATGGAGTCCGCGACCGAGAACGCAGCCCGGAAACCAGCCGCCTAGGTTGGAATCATGACCGATCGTTACGACGCCTTGTCCCCCAAAGACCTCATCATCACCCTCCGGTCGCTTCCTCGGCGGTTCGGCTCGGTCGCCGGGGCCGTGCGATCGGACCCGGATCTCTTCGGGCGCGTCGACGAACCTGGACCCGGCGGCACCGGATTCGGTGAGATCCTCAGTCATACCGCCCGTCGCGTTGCCGCGCTGTCGACCGAGGCACTGCACCTCACCTCTCAGGTGGATCCCACCGTCAGCGCCGCGGCCCTCGCCGGCGGAGCCGATACCAGGGATCGAGAGCCCCTCGAACGTTCGACTGCATCCATCGAGGGAAACGCCGAAGCCCTCGCTGATGCCCTCGACCGCCAGGACGCCGACCGTTGGGCTCAGCCCATGCCGCTCGACACCGGCGGGACCATCGACTTGATCACCGTGGTGCGGTCCACGGTGCGTGAAGCGATCGAGGGCCTACGCGCCGCGGAGGCCCAACTCGATCACCTTCGCCGCAGTCAGGATTCCTGATCGAACTCGGACCAATCCTCGGGGCAGGCGAACCTCATACGGTGTGCGGGCTGCGTTTCCCCTGGTCACTGTTCAACGGTGTGCGCCGGGATATATCCCGACCAAGCACGAACCCCTCGCCGACGCCGTTCGACCCGGCACGCTTCGACGCCCTCGACCTGGCGCACATCGAAGTCTTGCTGGTGGCCAGAGCGGGTCGCGTGCAATCCTCTGTTGAGCAAGGCTGACAACTCGCCGGGGGAAGTGTCGTGCTCTTCAATCATTCAGCAGTGCAAATCACGCTCGACCACATGGACGACGCGGTCGACCTATTCACAGAGGCGCTCGGGTTCGACGAAGTCTTCACAATGTCAGGAACGAGCCCCCGCTCCGGTCCGTTCCGCATGGCCGTGCTCCGTCAACCTGGTACCAACATCGACGTGCAATTGACCGGTCTTACCCCGATCGACCCACCGGAACGCAAGATCATGAACCAACTCGGGTTCGTCAGCGACGACGCTGCTAGCGAGATGGAGCAAGTACAGCGTTGGTGCGCGGAGCGAGGGCTCGAG
>JAHECQ010000051.1 GCA_024641625.1 Acidimicrobiales bacterium
GAGCGACGACGATTCGTGGAAGCACCTCATCTTCACCGAGGAGCAACCGTTCCTCACCGGCGAGGCGCTGGAGAACTGGCTGGCAGCCAAGCAGCGGTACCGGGACAAGAAGGCAGCAGGTGAACTGTGAGCGACCGGGAATCATCGCGGATCACCGTCTTCTCCTCGCCGCTGTGTGGGCCGTGCGAACGAATGAAGGCATGGCTCACCGAGCACGACTATCCCTTCGTCGTGCGCGACGTGATGATGGACGAGGAAGCGGGCGAGCTGCTCGAATCGCACGACATCCGTTCGACCCCGGTGCTCCAGGTCGGCGACCGGTTCGTGGTCGGCCTCGACCTCTCGGCCATGCAGGCAGCGCTGGCCGATTGGTCCCCGATCGGCTGAACCAGCCACCCGCCGAGGCTGTCACACCCCCCTCGTAGTATTCGACACATGGCAGTCCTGGCGGAGTTCGAAGCCCAGATGGCGGAGTTCGACCCATCGCTTGCGTCCCTCGAGACCGTGCAGGATCTGATCACGCACCTGCATCACAGCCGTCGCGTCCTGCTGGCCTTCGAGGACGCGCTGACAGAAGCAGCCGAACGCCACGAGGCCACCGGCAAGGCGCCTCCGGCCGAGGACATCCTCACCGGTGACGGAGCGGCCTCCAAGCGAGGCGCACGCGACGCCCGGCGACGCCGCAGCGCTGCAGCCCAGATGGGTGGCCTGTCGGCATCGATGCGCCGAGGCGATGCCCGGGCCGAGAATGTCGAGTCCATCGCCCGAGCACTGTCCCGGCTGACCGACGATGCACATCGTGAAGCCTTCGTGCAGGCCGATGCCGAACTCACCCTGTTGGCCGAAGCCTTGGCTCCCGACGAGTTCGCCCGGCGCCTCGATGGCTTCGTCCGTCGAGCCATGGCCGACGACGGCGCGACCCGATTCGAGCGACAACGCGCCGCGTCTCGGCTGTCGCTGTGGGTCGACCGAGACGGCATGACCCGACTCAGTGGCTCGTTCGATCCCGAATGGGGAGCCATCCTGTCGGGCACCATCAACGCCGAGATGCGGTCCCTGGCCTCTGCCGGTGCCAAGGCTTCGGACGACCTCGACAACCCCGGCGGCGAACCCGGGAATCAGCAAAGCGCATTCGGCGACCGCTTGCGGGCCGAAGCCCTGGTCGAACGCTTGCGCCGTTCCGACCGAACCTCCGGGGTCGGACGCGGGCTTCCCCTGATCGGCATCGTCCGAGACCATCGATCCGTGCACCATGGCCCGCACCCGGGCACCGTGTCCGAGTTCGAGAATGGCACGCACTGTCCTCACGAGACCACCGTGCGGCTGACCTGCGATGCCGCGGTCCACGACATCGTCGTCGACGAGGCGGGCCTGCCGCTGTCGGTCGGTCGGCGCTACCGCACCGCCACCGATGCCCAGCGCCTGGCGTTGAGGGTCATCTACCGCACCTGCGCCTGGCCCGGCTGCGATCGCACCTTCGAGCACTGCCAGATCCATCATGTCGTCCCGTGGGAACACGGCGGGCCCACCGACCTGGACAACCTCGTCCCCTTGTGCAGCCGGCACCATCATCTGGCTCACGAGGGGGGTTGGGCCCTCAAGATCGAAGCGGACCGCAGTCTGTGGATCTGGCGACCCGATGGAAGCCTCCATCACTGCGGCCCACCAGGCGGACCGCCGAGACACCCCAAACAGGACATGACGTTGTAGCGTCTTGGGGTCGCGGGCCGGGCCCATCGCCAACTGTGTGCAGAGGAGCTACCCATGTCCATCCACATCGGTCTCAGGGCGGCCAGGATCGCCGACGAAGCGGAAATCGCAGCGTGAGAGTGTCGGCAGATTTCATCTGCGAGCACGGGATGCCCCAGCCGTGGGGTACCTGCACCGATTGCATGCTCCTACCCCGGGAGCAACGACCGGAGCCTCCTCGGCCCGAACCGGCCCCCGCGAAGGCCCCTGCTCCCAAACGAGTCGCACGGGCCCAGCGAACAACAGCCAACAGGTCCTCATCGACCGGCGCGGACAATCCATCGACGCCCGCCGACGCCCGGGCGACAAGCCGGCGAGCGGCGCCGGCCGTTCCCCGCGCCGTCACTCGGCTTCCCCGATCCGGCGACGACGAGGTCCCCGTGCTCAGCGGCGACAAGGACCTCGCCTACGAGATCCCGGCCCACGCACAGCGTTACTACGTGCAGGGGGCCGACAAGGGATGGCTGCCCATTTCGTCCCTACCACACGAGTTGCGGGAGCATGGCTGGGTCTACCTCCAGATCGACCGCGAGCTCGTTGCCCGATGTCGGGTGCGGGGCGTCGGATTCCGAGAACGACGCTGGACCCATGAACGTCCGGAAACCACCACCGATGCCGGGCCCGGACCGACGCTCGAACTCTACGAGAACGACTGGGAGTTCGTCTCGATCGATCTCGGACCCGACGGCGAGGCCGAAGTGCGTGGCTACCGCTACCTCCTCCGGCTGCCCGATGGCTCGGTTCGTGTGGCAACCGGGGGTTAACCTGCCGCATGCACCATCGATCGCCAACCCATCCCCCACTCGGTCGGCCAGATCGATGAGTCGGCTGGATGAAGTCGCCGAACGCGACGGCTGGCGATGTTGGCTGTGTGACCAACCGGTCGACCCCAATATGTCGGTGAACGATCCGCGAGGGCCCAGCGTCGACAGCATCACCACCAAGTCACGGGTCAAGAAGGGACCCATGCCGCCTGAGCGCTTGGCCCATCGAGCCTGCAACACCAACAAGGGCGCCACCGCTCCGGTCGTCCCGTGGCCCGATCATCTCTACCTCGCCGATCCGGCTCCCATCATGGCCACCGTCGAACAACTCCGGCGGAAGAAGGGACGCGCGGTCGTCGGTCGCCTCTCGTCGAACGAGGACGCCGAGGCGGCTGCGTCCTGGCTGAACGATCGTCTGACCCGTCTGGTTCCCGACGATTCCCTTCGCACCTCCATCGATCAAGGTGGCGGCCAATATCTGTTGGTCCTCCATACCTGACTGCGTCGACAGTACGGCAGTTCATCATCACCCCGAGCACTTCAATCGAGGAGCACCCATGAGCCAGACACCAGCCGAGACCTGGGAAGCCCGGTACGGCGGAAGTGACGACTATCTCTATGGCACCGAACCCAACGACTTCCTGGTCTCGGTGATCAACGAGCAGGGCACGGGAGACGTCCTCTGCCTCGCCGATGGCGAAGGACGCAACGGCGTCTACCTGGCCGGCCTCGGCCGTACGGTCGTCTCGGTCGACCTCACCAGTGCGGGCATGGCCAAGGCAGCGAGGCTGGCAACCGACCGCGGGGTAGAGCTGACCACCGTGGTCGCCGATCTCGCCGAGTACGACCTCGGTCAGGAGAAGTGGGATCTCATCGTCTCTGTGTTCGCCCACACCCCTCCCCCGATTCGCGCACGGGTCCACGGCGCCATCGCCCGTGCCCTCCGCCCAGGTGGTCGTTTCGTGCTCGAGGCGTACACCCCCGACCAGATCGGTCGCGGAACCGGCGGTCCGCCGGTTCCCGAACTCACCATGACCCTCGGGACACTGCGCCAGGAACTCGAGGGACTCACCTTCGAGCACGCCATCGAAACCGTCAGACCGGTGATCGAGGGCAGCGGGCACACCGGCGACGGAGCGGTTGTTCAGGTCATCGCCGTCAAGGGTTGACGAGCACTCGAACCTTTCGCCTGTTGGGGCTCGGTGGCTGCCGGCCTGTGAGCCTTGTGGGCCTCGTCAGGTTCGGGCTGCTTCGAACTGTCGCAGCGCCACCATCGCATCGGCTGCGTACACCGCCGCCGCACCTCCGCCCATCATCACGGCCACACCGATGGCTTCCTCGATTTCTGCCCGCGTTACGCCGGCCTCGAGGGCATCGTGAACGTGGAAGGCAATGCAACCGTCGCAATGTCCGTAGATTCCCACCGCCAAGGCGATGAGTTCCTTCATCCCGCTGCTCAGCGCACCGTCGGCCACGCTCTCCTTGTGCAGCGCGGAGAAACCGGCCATGGTTCCCGGCATCGCCCGGTAGAGATCCACGAACCCCCGCTGCAGCTCCCGATGTCGGGCCACGAAGTCCCTGTGGCCCGAACCATCACCAGACCTGGCCATCGCATTCATGTGAATCCTCCTGGCGTGAGCCGAGTGGGCCAATGCTCGCCGTCACCCATGAAACACCGCAACGCGTTGGTGCAGCAGGGCCGTTCGTCACAACCTGCGAAGCTCATCCAACAGTTCTGCGGCCGAGCGACGGCGAAGTGTCCCTTCCTCTCCGATCTCGCTGCTCTCGATCAAGCGCAAGCCAGGGTGCAACACGGCAACGGCATCAAACAGCTGCTTGGCCCGAGGGTCCTCGAACGGCAGGTCGATGATGACCGCATCGGCCCCATCGAGCAGCGGACATGTCTTGTTCTCCGCCAGTGGGCAGCCAACCCCCGGCCTGCGGGGCCCGGGACAAATGGCAACTTCGAAGCCGGCCTCTCGAAGCTGCTGCTCCGATCCGAAGTAGGTCCTGTTGGACTCGACGAGGATTCGAGGGCCATGCGCCTTCGGGGGCCACGATGGCACGCCGTCACCGGTGCTGATACTCAGTCGAACGCTGCCGAACTCCGGATGGTCCAGCACGACGTGCGGACGGTGGCCGGTCAATGCCAGCATGGCGCGGTTGTCGGCGAGTACGAGCGCTTGGAGGTGACGCAACCCCCTTGCACTGGCGTGGGTGAAGAGCAGATCGAGTAACCAGGCCCCAAGCCAACCACGATGAGCCGCATCGACGGTGATCCCGAGTTCATGGTCACCGTCGGCCACCGGTGCATACCCTGCCTCACCGATGAGCACGAGATCGTGGGCGTCCTCCAGCTCGGCGACCAGGGTCAGCCCACCATGTTGTTCAGCCGTGGTCCAGGCGTGGAGGAAGCGCTTGGTGGGTCCACCCCCGCTGAAGAAGCGACGCTGCACGTCATCGAGTGGAAGTCGCTCGTAGAGGCGACCCAGGGCATCGACGTCGTCCGCCGTTGCGTGGCGTACCCGAAGCGTTCGGTGTTCATCCAGCTGAATGGGTGGTCCGCAGAGTGGGCACTCGCCGACCCGCTGGGCCGGATTGACCTCATCGATCACGCCGTCTCCTCGGTCATGAGGGGTCAGCACTCACGCCAGGCACCTAGGCAGTCGCCGCAACGAGGTACTCGGCCAGGGAAGAAAGGCTTCGGAGCTGTCCGTACTCCCGCTCGGGCACCTCGACGCCTGTCCGTTCGAACAATTCGACCATCACGTTCATGTGATCCATCGAGTCGAGTTCGAAGTACTCCCACACATCGAGGGCGGGATCGACCGTCGGCAGCTCGTCGGCGAGCTCAGGGGCGACGTGCCGGATCGCTTCGGTGATCACTGCGAGGGCTTGCTCAGTCGACAGCATGCTCATTGTCTCTCCGCGTGGTGAGATCCGGATGTTGGAGCAGATCGGCCAGCGCGTGCAAGAAGCGGCTCCCGGTCGCGCCGTCGGTCACCCGATGGTCTGCGGCCAGCGAGACCGTGACAACAGGGCGAGGAACGACCGCGCCGGCCACGACCCAGGGTCGTTCCGCGATCCGACCGAACCCGACCAACGCAACCTGAGGCGGGAAGATGACGCCGTGCACCCGATCGGCTCCCTGGTCCCCCAGATTGGTGACGGTGATCCCCGCACCCGACATCCAACTGCTTCTGAGCGACCCGCGCCGAGCGGAAACGACCAGTTCCCTCAGGTCGCCCATGACCTCGTCGAGGCTCCGTTCGCCGACCCGGGAGATCTTCGGCGTCACGAGGCCTCCGCCCCGCAAGGACACCACCACGGCAACGTCCGTTCCGTCGGCACGACTGAAGCTCCCCTCCGACCACGTGCCGTTCAGTTCGGGCACGGCGAGGAGCGCGGCCCCCACGGCTCGGATGAACAGCGCTGCCGGTAACACCCGGTGGTTGATGTCGCGTGCTTCGTTGTGCGCGGTCAGCCATGCCAACGCGGGGCCGAGATCCACATCGAGCTCGAGGTGATAGTGAGGAATCTCCGCATTCGCCTTCGACATCCGCTCAGCGATGACCCGACGCATCGCGGCGGATCGGTCCACTGGTTCGACCGCAGCCGGTGCCGACGAGGCGGCCATCACATCGCGGGCCAGCACCGCTCCCCCCGGACCCGAACCCGTCACCGTGGCCAGATCGACCCCCAGTTCCCCGGCGAGCCCTCGGGCTCGGGGTGACGCAGCAAGGTGGGACGGGACAGCCGGCGTGGGGACAGCCGGCGTGGGGACAGCCGGCACCGCAACCGCCGGCGTGGGGACAGCCGGCACAGCAACCGCCGGCACCGCAACCGCCGGCACC
This sequence comes from Acidimicrobiales bacterium, assembly GCA_024641625.1. Taxonomy (GTDB): domain Bacteria; phylum Actinomycetota; class Acidimicrobiia; order Acidimicrobiales; family SZUA-35; genus JAHECQ01. The sequence goes on from JAHECQ010000051.1 coordinate 6,368, forward strand.
GCAACCGCCGGCGTGGGAACAACCGGGGCCGGGACACTTGGCGTCGAAACAACCGCGGACGGAACAGCGGGCGTGGGTACCGCCGGCGTGGGAACAGCCGGCGTGGGAACAGCCGGCGTGGGAACAACCGACGCCGCAACGGCCGGCGTCGAAACAGTCGGGCTGGGTGCGGTCTCGACCCCGGCATCGACTGCTTCGAGCCGGAGCAGTGGCGTGCCGACGGGAACCTCGTCCCCGATCGCCACCAGCAACTCGGCAATGACGCCATCCTGCCAGATCTCGACGTCGACATCGGCCTTCTCGGTCGACACCAGCGCCACGAGTGAACCTCGATCGACGTGATCGCCGGGTTGCACATACCACTCGAGCACCGTGCCGTGCTCCATGTCGGCGCCCAGTGAGGGAAGCTCGAAGACGTCAGACACCGGCGACACCTTCACGAACGAGGCGACTGGCCGCAGCGACGATGTCGGCGACCTGAGGAATGGCGGCCTCCTCCATGTGCTTGGCATACGGGATCGGGACCTCGACGCCCGCCGTACGTCCAACCGGGGCATCGAGTTGGTAGAAGCACCGCTCGGTGATGGATGCAGCCACCTCGGCCGACAGACCCACGCTGCGCCAGCCCTCGTCGACGACCAGCGCTCGATGGGTGCGATCCACCGAACGCTGCAGCGCCGAATGGTCGAGCGGGCGCAGGACACGGAGATCGATGACTTCGGCCGAGATCCCCGCCAGTTCCAGGTGGTCGGCTGCTTCCAGGGCTTTGGGAACCATGCCGGCCGACGACACCAGGGTGATGTCATCCCCCGAGCGCAGGACCGCCGCCGAATCGATGTCCACCGGACCGGGGCCAGGGTCGCCCTCCAGGGTGTAGAGCGACGTGTGCTCGAAGATCACCACCGGATCGGGGTCGGCCAGTGCAGTCTCGAGCATCCATCGTGCATCGACGACGCTGGCCGGCGCCACCACTTTCAGGCCAGGCACGTGGGCGTACCACGCCTCGAGGCTGTGAGAGTGTTGCGCCGCCAACTGCCTGCCTGCGCCGGTGGTCATTCGAATGACCACCGGAACGCCGAGCTGACCGCCCGACATGTGACGGAGCGTTGCTGCGGTGTTCACGATCTGATCGAGAGCAAGCAAGCTGAAGTTCACCGTCATGATCTCGACGATCGGTCGCATGCCTCCGAGCGCCGCCCCGATGCCGGCTCCCACGAATCCGGATTCGGACAGGGGCGTGTTCCGAACCCGCTCCCTTCCGAACTCCTCGTGGAGTCCCTTCGTCACCGCATACGTGCCCCCATAGTCGGCGACATCCTCGCCCATGATGAACACCCGCTCGTCGGCCAGCATGGCGGCACGGATGGCGTCGTTCATCGCCTGGCGATAGGTGATCGATCGGCGAGGGCTGATTTCGGGGTTGTCGATGATCGTTCCGTTCAACTCGTCGGTCATGCCGTCTCTCCACTGGGGCCGACGGCCGAGCTCGGCACACCGACATCGGGTGCGTAGACGTGGCGGGTGAGCGTCTCGACCCCTTCGTCGGTTCCGCGTTCGGCCGCAGCGACTGCTGCTTCGATCTCCGACCTGGCCTCGGCCCAGAGTTGCTCGACCTCGGCCTCGGTCACCAACGCGTCGGCGATGAGTCGGGACGTGTGGGTGACAATCGGGTCTCGCAGCTTCCACTGTTCGATCTCGGCCTTGGTGCGATACAGGTCGGGATCGAACATCGAATGAGCCCGGAAGCGGTAGGTCCTGCACTCGAGGAACACCGGGCCGTCGCTGGATCGGACGATGTCGAGCGCGTCTCTGGCTGCCTTAGCCATCGCATCCACGTCCATCCCATCGACGCTCCAGGCCGGAAGCTGGTAGCTGCTGGCCTTCAGCGCCAGATCCGTCTGTGATTCGCTGCTGGCCAGCGATGTTCCCATCGCATAGAGGTTGTTCTCGCAGCAGAAGAGCACGGGCAGCTGCCAAAGCACGGCCAGGTTCAGTGCCTCGTGGAACTCGCCTTCGGCCATCGCGCCCTCGCCGAAGAAGCACACGGTGGCCCGTCCATCGTGCCCCTGCATCTTGTCGGCCAACGCATGCCCCACGGCCAATGGCAGGTGGGCGCCGACGATGGCGTTGCCGCCGTAGAAGCGAGTCGAGGCGTCGAAGAGGTGCATCGAACCTCCCCGCCCACCCGAGCAGCCCTCGATCTTGCCGAACATCTCGGCCATGATCCGATCGGCCCCGACGCCCCGAACCAGGGCATGCCCATGCTCGCGGTAGGTGGCAAAGATGGCGTCGTCGGCACTGAGCTGCGGTATCACCCCTGCGGCGATCGCTTCCTCACCGACCGCCAGGTGCAGGAACCCGCGAATCTTCATCTGCCCGTAGAGCTCGGCGCAACGCTCCTCGAAGAGACGAATTCTGATCATGTCGGCCAGACGCCGGACACGTTCGTCGGTCATGACAGGACCTCCAGCGTCGACGTGTCGCCTTCCTCGAGACCCAGCTCACGGGCCTTCAGGAGTCGTCGCATGATCTTCCCGCTCCGCGTGTGAGGCAGATGATCCACGAACTCGATCTCCCGAGGAGCCACCGCAGCCCCCAGTCGCCGACGACCGTGGCCGATCAACTCGAGGCGAAGCTCGTCGGTCGGCTCATAACCGGATGCCAACACGACGAACGACTTGACGATGGCACCAACCAGCGCATCGGGCTTGCCGATGGCAGCCGACTCGACCACGGCCGGGTGTTCGCTGAGCGCCGACTCGATCTCGAACGGTCCGATCAAGTGGCCGGCCGACTTGATCACATCGTTGTTCCGGCCCACGAACCAGTAGTAGCCGTCATGGTCGCGCCGGGCGAGATCGCCCGAGTGGTACCAGCGTCCGACGAACGACCGGGCATAGCGTTCCTGCTGGTCCAGATAGCCCACGAACATCGATGGCCATCCGATCTCGAGGGCGAGCTCGCCGACCTCGTCGCTGTCGGCCGGAATCTCCACCGGCTGACCATCGCCGTCCACCACGAGTTCTCCATCGCCGTCGATGCGCAGCAAACCTGCAGTGATACCCGGAAGTGGGCGCCCCATCGAACCCGGCTTGACCGGCTCGGTGCGGTAGTTGGCGATCATGATGCCGCCGGTCTCGGTCTGCCACCAGTTGTCGAGGATGGGCACCCCGAACGCCTGACGGGCCCATTCGACCGACTCGGGATCGAGCGGTTCGCCCACGCTGGCAACCAGCCGCAAGGCGGACAGGTCGGTCGCGTGGGCCACGTCCATACCGGCCCGTTGCAGCATGCGGAGTGCGGTTGGTGCGGTGTAGAAGACATCGACTCGCTGCTCGTGAAGGATGCGATACCACCGCTCCCCATCGAAGTCGGCTTCGTCCACGATACTCGTCACACCATTCACCAACGGGGAGATGATGCCGTAGGACGTTCCGGTGACCCAACCGGGATCGGCCGTACACCAGAACACGTCGCCCTCACGCAGATCGAGCGCGATGCGACCGGTGACGGCATGGGCGACGACGGCTCCATGGACATGGAGCGCGCCCTTGGGAGTCCCTGTTGTTCCGCTGGTGAAGTGCAGCAGCGCCCGATCGGTGGCCTCGGTGGCGGCGATTTCGAACGTGTCCTCGCCATGACCGACCACGTCGTCGAAGTCGAGGACGGTGGGGTCTTCGAAGGATCCTGCTCCCCCACCGACGAGAATGACATGGCGCAGGTCAGGGAGCTCCTTGCGCAGGGTGGCAACCTTGCGGCGGTAGGCCACGGCCGTCGTCACCAGCACCCCGATCCGACCCAGCCGAAGGCGCATGACGATGGGATCGGTGCCGAACGCAGAGAACAGCGGTGTATAGACCCCACCGGCTTTCAGCGTGCCGAGCGCCGTCACATACAGTTCGGGGACGCGACCCAACAACGTGGCGACACCGAAACCCTGCTCGAACCGATAGCCGAGCCGGCCCAGACCACCCGCCAGACGATTGGTGCGACGCGTCAGCTCACCAAAGGTCAAGTCGACGGCCTCGCCGGACTTCGGAAGCCACCGAATGGCCAATCGATCCTGTCTTCCCTCGGCCACGTGGCGGTCGAGGGCCTCGTAGGCCATGTTCAGCCCGCCGCCGGGCAGGCCGGCCAGCGACGCTCCTGCGTCCTCCCACCGGAACGAGTCACGGAGCGTCTGATATGCATCCACCCCGACAGTTATTCACGTGCCCCCACGACCGGGCAGGGTCAAAGGTCATCATGACCTTGCTCGACGGCCCGCTCGGAGCGATCGCCCGAGGGTCGCGAATCTTGCTTCGGGGACCGGGCTGAGGCAGTCTGCGGGACATGACTGACCGACGGCTGGATGGCAAGGTTGCGCTCATCACCGGCGGCGCCCGAGGCCAAGGTGCCACCGAGGCCCGCCGGTTCGTCGACGAAGGTGCCAGCGTGCTGATCACCGACGTGCTCGAAGCCGAAGGTCGGGCGTTGGCCGCCGAGTTGGGCGAGGCCGCCGCCTACCGGCAGCACGATGTCACCGACGAAGCCGGGTGGACGGCCACCGTGGCCGAAGCCACCGAGCGCTGGGGGCGCATCGATGTCCTGGTCAACAACGCCGGCATCCTCCGCATTGCCGGCATGACCGAAACATCGCTGGACGACTTCGAAGCCGTGATGGCGGTGAACGCCACCGGCGTGTTCCTCGGTATGAAGGCAGTCGCCGACGTGATGCGGGCGCAGCACGCGGGCTCGATCATCAACATCTCCTCGGTTGCCGGGCTGCGCGGTGTGGCGACCCAGTTTGCCTACGCCGCCAGCAAGTGGGCTGTCCGGGGCATGAGCCGCTCGGCCGCACTCGAGCTCGCACCTCATGACATCCGAGTCAACTCGGTGCATCCCGGCATCATCGACACCCCGATGCTCGACCACTACTCCGAGGCCAACCGTGCACGCGTCCAACGCATGATCCCACTCGGCCGCGAGACCGGCCCCGAAGCCGTTGCGGAACTGGTCACGTGGCTGGCATCCGACGCAAGCTCGTACTGTACGGCCGGCGAATTCGTGATCGACGGCGGCATGTCCGCCTGATCCCGGTGATACCGATCGAACCAATGACCCGGTCCGGCCGATGATGAAGCCCGACGGCACCGGCGGACCCCGACCCACCACAACCACCAGCAACCAGGAGACATCATGAAGCTACTCATCACCCCCGGGGGTGCCCGGTGACCACCGACACCCGTCTCGACGTGCTCGAGGACCTCATCCAACAGACCGTGAGCCCCAACGCGCTCGAGGTCGACCAGCAGGGAACGTTTCCCCGGGCCTCGATCGATGCGCTCCTCGCCGCAGGCTTCGGCGGGTTGATCAGCGCAACCGACGTCGGCGGACACGGTGCCGGTTTCGCCGAGGCATCTGCCGCGGTGCGCAAACTGGCCGCCGCTTGTGGCTCGACGGCCATGATCTACACCATGCATCTCGCGGCCACCGCCGCCATCGAGACGTTCGGCCCCGAGGACGTGCGCCGCGACATCGCCGCCGGACGGCACCTCTCGACCCTGGCCTTCAGCGAACGAGGTTCCCGCAGTCAGTTCTGGGCCACCATGTCCAATGCCACCGCCGATGGCGACCACGTCATCCTCGACGCCTCCAAGTCGTGGGTGACGTCGGCCGATGAAGCCGACTCCTATGTCTGGACATCTCGACCGTTGGCGGCCGATGGCCCCTCGACCCTGTGGCTGGTGCCGGCCAATACCAAGGGCATCGTGGTCGATGGCCCCTTCGATGGCCTCGGACTACGTGGCAATGCATCATCACCGGTCACCGCAGTCGCTGCACGAATCGACCGGTCGATGCGGTTGGGGCCCGATGGCGGAGGCCTCGATGCCGCCCTGACCCACGTGCTGCCGTGGTTCCTCGTCCTCAACGCCTCCGGGAGTCTGGGGTTCGCCGATGCGGCACTGGCAAAGGCGCTCGACCACCTGACCTCGGCCCGATTCGAGCATCTCGACCAGACCCTGGCCGACCAGGCCGTTCCGCGCGGCCGGTACGGCCGACTCCGAGTGCTGGCCGATTCGGCCGGAGCGTTGGTCGCCGATACCTGCGCTGCCCTCACCGAGGGACGAGCCGATGCTCCGCTGCGGATGCTGGAGGTCAAGGCGGCTGCGGCGGAAATGGCCCTCGAGGTCACCGGCGAAGCCATGCGAATCGGCGGGGGTGCGGCCTTCCGTCGAGACATCGGAATCGAACGCCACTTCCGCGACGCCCGAGCGGCCGGGGTGATGGCACCGACCACTGACGCCCTGTATGACATGATCGCCCGTGCCCTCACCGGCATGCCGTTGCTCTAGGAGGCTCCAATGACCACACAACCCCGATTCGTGCTGGGCGCAGTCGCCTATGCACCGAAGGTCGTCACGATCTGGGAAGGGTTCCGCGACTGGTTCGCCGAGCAGGGCTTCCCGTTCGATTACGTCCTGTACTCCAACTATGAACGCCAGGTCGAGGAGCTGCTGGCCGGATCCATCGACATCGCGTGGAACTCGCCCCTGGCCTGGGTGCGCGCCCGGCGCCTGGCCGAAGCAGCGGGCCGTTCGGCGGTCGCGCCGATCATGCGGGACACCGATCAGGACCTCAGCTCCGTCATCCTGGTCCGCGCCGACTCCGGCATCGATGCAGTGGAAACCCTTGCCGGTCGAACCGTCGGTGTCGGTGCGATCGACTCGCCCCAGGCTCGACTCATCCCACTCGGTCACCTGGCCACGGCCGGGCTTCCGCCGGGCGAGGCGTTCGACATCCGCCGATTCGACGTGATGGTCGGCAAGCACGGTGACCACGTCGGAGGGGAGCGCGACGCCGTCGTCGCCCTGCTCGCCGGTGAGGTCGACGCCGCGTGCATCATCGGGGCCAACCAGCTGGCGTTCGCCCAGGAAGGCCTGATTCCGACCGGGAGCGTGCGAGTACTGGCCGAGACCGACACCTACGATCATTGCGTCTTCACCCATCTGGAGGACGCCATCGACCCCACGCTCGCAGCGTCGTTCGGCGAACTCCTGCTGTCGATGTCGTTCGACGACCCCCAAGTGCGGGGTCTTCTCGAGCTCGAAGGTCTTCGTCAATGGAAGCCCGGCCGCACCACCGGGTTCGCCCAGCTCGAACGGGCGGTCGACGTACTCGGGCTCTACGACGAACGGGGCGAGGTCACCGATCCGGCCTATCGGCCGTGACTTCGGCCGAACGACACCCCATCCTCGAGCTGGGCGATCTCGGCTTCGATGGCGGCGCTCACGTCCTGGTGCGGTTGGCGCTCGACGAAGCGACCGGACCGGTCGAGGTGCGGGGCGCACACCCCGATCTCCTTCCTCAGCTCCGCGCCTGGTGCACCATGACGGGAAACGGGTTTCGGCCCGGCGGACCGGAGGGGACCATCGCAACGATCAGTTCCGGTGGGGTCACCGCAGCACGTTGGCGAAGTGCCGAACGCGCCGGATCACCCCGCATCGGAGAAGTCGTCGAGCATCCTCCGGCCGAATGGGGACTGGCGACCCGAGGCGTGTTCATCGAGCGCGGCGGGCCGGTCCCGACCTTCGCACTCGACGACAAGGACGAACTCTGGTCCGATGACGCGGCGCGGCTCTACGACAAGGCACTGGCCGGACAATGGGACCCCGCTGTCGAGGTGCCATGGGAGGCGCCCCGCCACCCCGATCCCGCCATCGAGGGCGCCGTGGTGCAGGTCATGACGTACCTCGTCGAGAACGAGATCGCAGCGTTGGTCGTACCGGCTCGCTTCCTCGGGCGCAT
>JAHECQ010000431.1 GCA_024641625.1 Acidimicrobiales bacterium
CACGAAGCACCACACCAGCAACCAGCTGGAGGCGAGGGCCAGCAGGAGCATGCCGAGACCGTGGCCGAGCATGGCGATGGTCACCACCAACCGCTTGTCGAAACGGTCACCGAGCACCCCACCCAACAGTTGACCCAGACCCATCATCGCCGGCAGCATGCCGACGACGACGGCGGTGTGGAGGCCGGAGAACCCCCGTTCGTCCTCGAGATACAGCCCGAGATGCGCCATCGACGCCCCCACCACGAGGAGCGCCGAACCGTGCCCGAGGCTGATGAACCAGAAGGCTCGTGTCCGGAGCGCTTCGCTCGCCGTGAAGTGCACCCGGCTCACTGACGAAGGCAGGGGAGCGGTGTCGTTGTCGATGGTGTCGGGGTCGATGCCGTCGACGAACTGTCCGATGTCCTGTGGCCGTTTGTCGAAGTGGCGGGACAACGGCAGGATCACGACCAGCGAGAGCACGCCCGACAACACCGACGTCGTACGCCAGCCGAACTGATGGAGCGCCAGCCCGACCAGGAACGTGAAGACCCCACCGACGGCGAATCCCATTTGGGCCAGCGCCAGCGCCCGGGAACGTTTTCGTTCGAACCAGTTGACGATCGAGACGGTGATGCCCAAGAAGCCGGCCAGGCTCGACCCGAGCGCGACCAGCAGATAGAAGACGTAGAACTCCGTCAGTGAGTCGAGCGTGGCGAAGGCCACGAACCCGATGGCCATGATGACCGCACCGATGCGCAACACGGTGCGCGGGCCCCAGTTGTCGGTCATCCACCCCTGGATCGGCCCGAGCAGACCGCTTTCTGCTCGGTTGAGGGCGAAGGCGGCACCCAGGGCACCGGCGGACCAGCCGAACTCGTTGCGAAGTTCGACGGCGATCAGCGCGAACGCGTTGAAGACCAGGCCGCTGTGGAGCGCCTGGATGGCAAAGCCGCTGCGGACGATGCGCCAACCATTGAAGGCCACGCCGCCGGTCGGGGATCTACGTCGGAACATGATTGGCCATAGTTGCCCCAAACGCCGCCTCGTTGCGATTCGATGCCGCCGATGCGGTCAGTCGGTTGGACCCCTGTTCGGTCAGAACGCAAGCCCCGCAGACCGGCGCCGTTGGATGGTCCACGCGCTCCTGTGTCGCTGAGAACCCGACGCCGCAGCCCGAGGCTTCTGCTCCAATGGCAAACACCTCGAGTCGACCGATGGCCGAGGGTATGCGGTGGACATGGCCGAGGCACCGTCACTCGGGGCGATCTGAACGGTGAGGTCGGACCACAGCCCTCACATGGCCGGGGCGGCGAGGGCCTGTTTGGCCAGGTCGGCCGCGGTGGGTTCCGCGACCTTGTAGAGCTGCTGGGCGTTGTCCCACAGGATTGCCCTGCGTTGCTCGGGAGTGGAGTCCGACAGGCCGGCGTCGATGCGCTCTTGGATCTCGGCGCCATAGAGCGACGTGGGATGGGGAAAGTCGGTCTCGAAGAGGATGCGGTCCAGGCCGACCTTGTCGATCAGGCGTCGTGGGGCGACCTGTTCGAACCAGTAGCAGGCGTAGATGTTCCGGGCGAAGTACTCGCTGGGCAGCATGTCGAGATCCGGCCGTTGCTCGGACACGCGGTTCCCGGTGAACTGATAGTCGAGTGCTTCGAGGACGAAGGGAATCCAGCCGATGCCGGACTCGACCGACACGAACTTGATGTCGGGGAAGCGGGACAGGACGCCGGACATGAGCAGATCGCACATCTGCACGCCGTTCTTGAGGAACACCTCGACCGAACCGGCGGTGAAGGTGGCCATGCTGCCGTAGACGGCCATCATCTCCTTGGTCATGCCCCCTTCCATGTTGCCCGACCCGATGTGGAACGAGATGGGGACGTCGAGTTCGCACGCAGTGGCCCACAGCGGGTCCCATGCCTTGTCGCCCAGCATGGGCTGACCGAACTTGTGGGGTTCGCCGGTGAACAGGATGCCCCTGTGGCCCATCTCGGCGCACCGACGCACCTCCTTGACCGAGGCGTCGATGTCCCAGAACGGGGTCGAGGTGATGGGCAGTAGCCGGCGTGGGTCCTCTGACGCCCATTCGGTCTGGTAGTCGTTCCACGCTTCGACGCACGCCAGCATCAGGTCGGGGTCGCCGAGCTTGAGGAATTGCTGGCTGCCGAAGCCGGCGACGTTGGGGTACATCACCATGGCCCAGATGCCCATCTCGTCCATGTACTTGAGCCGCTCCTTGGCGTCATAGGCACCAGGGTGCAGTTCGGCGAAGGTGGCGGGGTAGTCCTTGAAGTCGCCGCGACCGGCGGTGGCCAGAAGGCCGACGAGCGAGACCCGCTGGCCGTCGATGACCCAGATGTCGCGACCCTTGGCGTCCTGGTCGACGTGGGGGACCCGGTCCCTCATCGAGGCGGGCACCCGGCTGGTCCAGGTGTCGGGAAGTTCGCTGACGTGCGTGTCGACGTCGATGATCGAGTAACCGCTCACGTGTCCTCCTTCGGCGGAGATGCGCACCTACGCATCGATGTCCGCCCGGCGCACGCTAGTGCAGCTTCGGGCAGCCCGAGAAAGCGATGGGCCCAACTTCATGCTTCGCTGGTGTCGGTCGTCCCCCCTGCCGGACTCCATCGCCGGCAAGGGGGCGGACCGGTACGTCAGGCCACTCGGGTGATGAAGCCCCGATGGGCGCTGCCCTCCACGAAGAACTCGCTCGCCGAGGCGTAGCGCTGCTGATAGCCGGCGTCGGTCGCCTCCCAGGTCAGTGCCTGGTCGAGCGTGGCGGCGTTCTCTGCGATCCCCAGCCAGGTCACCTCGCTGGGATCGCCCGCGACGTTCCGGGTGAATCCCACGGGAATGTTCGCTCCCTGGTTGACGTAGGCGGTGACATCGACGCCGAACTTCATGGCCTCGGCCGCCTTGCCACTTCTGATCCGGGCGCTCAGGATGCTGACGGTCGAACCGACGCTGATCTCCGACGGTGTTTCGGGCGCCATCGATACGATGGCTCGCAGTTTGGTTTCGGTGGGAGCAACGGCCAGGGCCGCGGCCTTCTCCGTCAGGTCGAGGTACTTCTTGGAGGCGAGAAGTTTGGCATCCTCGCCTTGAGCATGGGACATGTTCTCGGCCACGGCCGAGTAGATGAAGGTGCCCCCCGGATAGCCCGCTCCGCCGACATAGAGGCCGACTTCGACATCCAGGAGTTCGTTGACCAGGGAGTGGAATTCCATGGCCAGGCCGAGGCCGGTCTGGATTCCTGCTTTGAATGTCGTGATTCGTGAAACTAACAGCATGGTTCCCCTAACGCTGTTCAGCTCGCCCGCCCGAACGGTTCGGGAGCTCCGAGCAAGGTAACACAGGGCTCGAGGCCGTCGCTCGGGACGGGTCGACGGGTAGTCTTCGGCATCAGATCCTTGGTGAGAGCATCGACCCTGCCGGGCTCTTCGGAGGCAGCGCGCGTTCGGCGGCGCCCAACGGCCGGCGGCCTGTGGGCAGTGGCGCTGGTGGCGATCGGAGCCGCCGTGGCCCAGGCGTTCGGTCGTTTCACCTATGGGCTGGTGTTGCCGGCGATTCTCGGCGATCTGGGCATGTCGAGGAGCGTTGCGGGGTCGATCGGGACGGCGAACGTCGGCGCGTATCTCCTCGGGACCATTGCCGTCGCTGCGCTCACCAGCAAGGTGCGGCTCCTGATGGTCCTGCGTGTCGGGTTCGCCTTCTCGGTGGCGGGACTGATCCTCGCCGCCGTTGCGTCGGGCCCGCT
>JAHECQ010000432.1 GCA_024641625.1 Acidimicrobiales bacterium
AAGACGCGGCACTTGGCGGCGGCCATGGACGCATTTCAGCCGATCGCCCTCGACTCCGGTGCATCGGACTCGGGCATGACCGTGATCGACCTTCGCTCGCGACAGCGACGGAGGATGCAGTGGCTGAGCGCAGCCGCTGCCGGCGTCGTGGTGATTGCCGGTGTCGGCATTGCACTCAACACGCGGAGCAACGATGCCGTCGAGAGCCTCGATGCAGCAGGTGTCGAAGTCGAATCGGAATCCGACGGCGGCGTGGCTCTGAAAGCGATGGACGACACGACCCGGGCAGGCGAGATGGCCGTGGAGGCGAACAGTGTCGCCTCGGACAGTGCCGCCTCGGACAGTGCCGCCTCGGACAGTGCCGCTACAGAGGATGCCCTGGCGGCGTCCGCTACTGCGCCGGGGGCACCGAGCCCGCTCGTCTTCGGTGAGATGCCCACTGCAGCCGAGGCGTTGGCCAAGGCCTCGGCCCAAGGTCTTCTCCCGCCCGCGGGATCGGCCGCTCCGGAAGTCGAGGCCGTCTGCGCGACGTCGTTGGGATTGTCGGGGACCATAGTGGCGGTGATCCCGATCGAGGGTCTCCCCGAAGCGCTCTCTCTGTATGTGGTCGAGCCGGAGGCGACTACGGAGCCCTCAGCCCTACTCGTCGATGGGCAGTGCGAGGTTCGCGGCACCGACTGAGCCGAGACGCCGTTGGTGTCGCCCGATAGAGTCTTCGTGATGTCCGATGATCTGAGCAGCACTTCTGCAGCAGCCGACGACTGGCCGGCCCGACTCACGCAAACCTTGGTCGGTTATGTCGACACCGTGCGTTCGAAGACGACGGGCAATGTGCTCGACAAGTCCCGATTGCTCGTGTACTTGCTTGCCGCTGCACTTATCGGTGCGGTGGCGGCACTGCTCCTGCTCATTCTCCTCGTCCGTCTTCTCGTCTCGCTCACTGCCCTGTTTCCCATCGTGGACGAGGGCGAGAGCTGGGCGGCTTATCTGTTCCTTGGTCTGGTGTTCATCCTCCTGGGAGCCATGTCGTGGCGCAAGAAGGGTGCCTGATGCCTGAGGTTCGTGAAGTCGTCATTCTCGGAAGCGGCCCGGCAGGTCTCACTGCGGCCATCTATACCGCTCGAGCCTCACTCGATCCCCTGGTCATCGAGGGTGAGCCGTCCTCGACTGGTGATCAGCCCGGTGGGCAGTTGATGCTGACCACCGAGGTGGAGAACTTCCCCGGATTCCCCCAGGGCATGATGGGCCCCGAGCTCATGATGAATTTTCGCCAGCAGGCCGAACGCTTCGGAGCTGAGCTCAAGACAGAGAAGGCGACGAAAGTCGACCTCTCCGAGCGTCCGTTCCGTGTGTGGATCGGCGATCCCGAAGCGGCCGACCCGACGTATCTCACCAAGTCGATCATCGTTGCCACCGGGGCGACCTCGTTGATGCTCGACCTGCCGAACGAACAGCGCCTCTTGGGTCACGGTGTCTCGACGTGTGCAACCTGTGACGGCTTCTTCTTCCGGGATCACGACATCGCTGTCGTGGGCGGTGGCGACAGTGCCTTGGAGGAAGCGACCTTCCTCACCAAGTTCGCCAAGTCGGTCACCGTCATCCACCGCCGCGACGAGCTTCGCGCCTCTCGCATCATGCAGGATCGCGCCTTTGCCAACCCCAAGATCTCCTTCCTGTGGAACTCCCAGGTCGTCGATGTCGTCGGCGAACAGTCGGTCGAGCGGATCGAGGTCGAGAATCTCCAGACCAAGGAACGCTCATCGTTGGCGGTGACCGGGCTGTTCGTGGCCATCGGACACCGTCCGAACACCGACCTCTTCAAGGGTCAGCTGGACATGAAGGACAACGGGTATCTCATCACCCAGTCGCCGAGCACCCGTACCAATGTCGAGGGCGTCTTTGCCTGCGGCGACGTTCAGGACGACATCTACCGCCAGGCCATCACCGCCTCGGGATCAGGATGCGCGGCAGCCATCGATGCCGAGCGTTGGCTCGAGGCCGAGGAATAGGGTTCCCCCACGAGGGGTTGTTTCGTCTGACCCAAACGGGTCGCCTCCAGAAACGGAAAGCAGCACATGTCCGAGCACATCACCAACCTGACCGAAGCCACCTTCGACGAGATCGTCAACTCGAGCACCGAGCCGGTGGTCGTCGACTTCTGGGCCGAGTGGTGTGGCCCGTGCAAGATGATCGCTCCCATTCTCGACGAGATCGCCGCTGAGCAGCTCAACGTGGTGAAGGTCACCAAACTCAATGTCGACGAGAACCCGGGTATCGCTCAGCGTTTCGGTGTCATGAGCATCCCGACCCTACTGGTCTTCAAGGACGGCGAGGTCGACAAGCGCATTGTCGGTGCCAAGGGCAAGACCCAGCTGATGGAAGAGATCGGTATCTGAGTTCCGACTCGTGTTGGGTGGGTCAGTGACCGGCTGACCCACCCATGAGTTGCCGTAGTCGGTGGATGTCGAAGGTCGGTTGTTGGCTGGCCTCGATGAGGACTCGCTCCTTCGCCGCTATGGCCGCCGCTGCCTGGGGGATGTCTCGGGCAACGTCGAGCGGTATCACCACCGCTCCGTGCCGGTCGGCGTGAATGAGGTCACCTGGCGAGACGGTCATGCCGTGCACGGTCACGGTGTTGCCGAATTCTTCGATGTGGACCCAGGCGTGGGACGGGTTGACGGTGCCGGCCAACATGGCGAAGCCCTCGGCAGCCTCGTCGATATCACGGATACTTCCATTGGTGATGACGCCGACGGCACCCAACCCTTTGTGCAGGTTGGTGTTCACCTCGCCCCACCACGCTCCGTAACCGGGTATCGGGTCCAGGTCTTCGATCACCACGACGGCCGGCCGAACTCCGGCGATGTGTTCGTAGTAGTCGAGTCGGATCCGGGTATCCACGTCGGCCCCTCGGGTGGACGGTTGCATCGAGCGCATCGACGCGGTGCGGGCATAGCCCACGAAGGGACCGAGCTCGGGTCGAGGACAGACGAAGGGCCTCACCGTGTATCCGGCCCCGCGCCGCTGGGGAGCAACCACCTCGAGTGCATTGCAGACGGTCGGCGTATCGAGTTGGCGCAGTGCATCCAAATCGGCCGGGGTCAACGTTGAGTCCATGGGCCCGACCTTGTCACATCGCGGTGCTGGGTCGCTACACGACGGGCGAGAGCCCGCCATCGATGTTGATGGAGGTACCGGTCACGAACGAGGCCTGATCGGAGGCGAGGAAACAGGCCAGGTTGGCGAACTCGGCCGGATCGCCGATGCGGCCCAACGGCACCCCCTTGGTTCGGCGAGCCAGGAATTCCTCGAAGTCGGCGTCTGGCATCTGTTCGGCGTGCAGTCGGTGCCACTGGTTGGTCCGCAGGATGCCGGTGTTCATCGCGTTGCACAGGATGCCGAATGGTGCGAGCTCGGCCGAGAGCACTTTGGTGAGCGCCATGCCCGCCGCTCGGCTGACCGAAGTGGGTGTGCTGTTGGGCGATGGGGCCTTGGCGGCAACGTTGAGGACATTGATGATGCGACCCCACCGCTGCTCCTTCATGGCCGGAAGGCAGAGCCTGATCAGGCGGACGGCGGCCATGAACTTGAGCTCGAGGTCGTTGTACCAGTCGTCGTCGGTCACCTGTTCGAATGGCTTGGCCGCCGACGTCCCGGCGTTGTTGACGACGATGTCGATCGTGCCGAAATGCTTGACAACGGCGCCGTGCGCGGC
>JAHECQ010000433.1 GCA_024641625.1 Acidimicrobiales bacterium
CGGGAAGTTCACGGCGCCGATGAAAGCCGTCTCCCGAGCGCGCCACGCCGGCACTCGCTGGGGGCCCGACTGGGCGGTCGAGCTGAAGTGGGACGGCATGCGGCTCCAGGCCCACGTCGGTCGGGACCGAACCGACCTCTACTCGGGCTCGGGCAACACGGTGACATCGGGCTTCCCGGAACTCGCCGGACTCGGATCGGCCATCGGGCTCGATGCCGTCCTCGACGGCGAGGCCGTCGTCTTCGACGAGGGCCGCCCATCGTTCGCCCACCTCCAGTCCCGTATCCACGTCACCAATCCCAACGCCACCCTGGTGCGTACGATGCCGGTCGTCTACCTCGTCTTCGATCTCCTCCGGCTTGACGGCCACGACCTCTGCGGCCTGCCCTACCGGGAGCGACGCCGCCTGCTGGAGGACTTGGTCGAGGACGCTCCCGCGTGGAAAGTGCCGCCCTACTCGATCGGTGAAGCCGAGACGCTGTTGGCGTTGGCGGAGGAACGCTCCCTCGAGGGCATCGTCCTCAAACGACTCGACGGTACCTATCAACCCGGACGTCGGAGCCAGACGTGGGTCAAGGTCAAGGTCCGTCACCGCCAGGAGTTCGTGGTCGGTGGTTGGACCGAAGGCAGGAACTCACTCGCCGGCCGCATTGGCTCACTGCTGCTCGGCGTCCACACCGCCGATGGACTGGCGTTCGTCGGCGCGGTGGGCTCAGGGCTCACCGACGTCGAGCGGGACCGACTGGCATCCCAACTGGATCTTGCGCCGAATCCGTTCATCGGCGATCCCACAGCCATCGCCGCCTCCCTCGCCGGCCCACCGCAGTGGGCTCGCCCCACGTTGGTCGTGGAGGTCGAATACTCGCTCTGGCCCATGGACGGAGCGCTGTGGCACCCGGTCTACCTCGGGCAACGAGTCGATCGGGATGCGGGGGACGTCATGAGAGAGACGTTCTAGACTCGACCCGGATGCTAGACGGAACGTCCGACTCGATTCGCCTTTCCTTTCCGGCGACACCCGACTTCGCTCGGATCGGACGCGTCGGCATCGCCGGCCTCGCCTTGCGGCTCGGGGTCGATGTTCAACGAGTCGAGCACCTCCGACTAGCGGTCGATTTGTGTGTGCAGCTCCTCGAGGGTGAAGGCCAGATCTCCATCGAGGCCCGTTGGGACCCTGGGCATCTCGAGATCGAATTGACACGGCCGGGCTTCCGGTTGGATGACCTGGCCTTCGCCGCCTGTTCGAATCAACTTGCGGACCTGGTCGACGAAGTGTCCGCCCGTCCCGAGGGAATCACCTTCACGCTGTCGTCGGCCCCGCCTCGGGACAAGGTGCCCGAGTCAGCCTGAGCTGCCGAAGCCCTGTTGGCCACGATCGTCCGGGGCTGCAGGCAGCTCCGTCGAGGCCACCAACACCAGGTTCGGAACGGGCAAGACGAGCAATTGGGCAATCCGCTGACCGCGTTCGTAGACGAAGGTGTCGTTTCCATGGTTCACCAGGATGACCTTGATCTCTCCGCGGTAGCCGGAATCGATCAGTCCCGGGCCATTGACCACCGAGACGCCGTGATGCAGTGCCAGACCGGAACGAGGCAGCACCAGCGCGCAAGCACCCTCGGGAACGGCGATGGCGAACCCGGTGGGAACCAGCGCACGTTCACCTGGGAGAATCTCGCCGTGATGACGCGCCGGGAGATCGACTGCAGCATCTCCCGGACGCGACTTGACCGGGAAGGGCAGGCCGGGATCGAGAGGCTGCAGATGCACCGTGATCGATGATGTCATCGAACGTTCGCCCGGCTCGGTCCCGTCACGTGCGTACCGCTGGGGTTCACCCCTGCACTCTATGGCACGAGGACGAGCGATGTGGCCAAGAGGAACGACGTGGCCCCACCGTCGGCGATGTCGCCAGTCGACGGGCGGTAGGGTGGCCGCCGTGCTCGTATGGATGGATCTCGAGATGACCGGACTTGACCCCAAGAGGCATGTGATCGTCGAGATTGCGACACTCATCACCGACGACGACCTCACGATCATCGCCGAGGGTCCAGATCTCGTGATCAATGCCACCGAGGAAGAACTGTCACAAATGGATCCGGTGGTGGTGGAAATGCACACCAAGTCGGGGCTGCTCGATCAGATCCGGGCGTCGACCATCACCCTCGAGGATGCCGGACGCCAGACCCTCGAGTTCCTCACCGCTCACATCGAACCCTCGAGCGTGCCGCTGTGTGGGAACTCGATCGGCATGGATCGCCGGTTCCTCGTCGAGTATCTCCCGGAGATCGAGAACTACCTGCACTATCGCAGCATCGACGTGTCCACCATCAAGGAACTCGCTCGCCGCTGGTACCCAGCAGTCATCGAGAACGCCCCCAGAAAGGCGATCGCGCACCGAGCGCTCGACGACATCAGGGAGAGCATTTCCGAACTGGCCCACTATCGGCAATCGGTGTTCGTCCCCCCAACCGTCTGCGGATGACGTCACCCCGCATACCAGGCGGGATCGAGAGGCTCGAGGCGGGCCGAGGCCGCGACACGAGCATCGCCCACGAGCCACCACAGCGCCGGTTGGGGCTCCCAACCCACCTTGTCCTCGTCCATGCCCCGGCCGCTCGTCTCGGCCAATCGAACCGAGTCGGCCGGCCCGATGCCATCGCGATACTCGATCGTGCACCGAGTGTTCTGCGTCCACGATCGGCCCCATTTCGGCAGGAATTCCTCGATCACCGCCCAGTACGCCGCGTTGTTGACGTGATTGAACACATCGAAGTCCACTCGCCGTAACGGCCAGTCGTGGTGGGCCACGTCAGACCCGGGTGACCCGTGCAGCAGGCGAGCCGTGACCGAGCGGCCGACTGCGGCAGCCCCATACCGTTCGACGAACTCCGGACCGACAAGCCGGGGCCGCCCCGAGGTCTGGTCGATCGCGATCCACAGTGTTGCGACCTCGTAGCGAGCGCCGCGATGGCCCCGAACCTCGAGTCGGCGTTCTGCCCACCTCGATCCGAGCCCGCTGCAGAAGGTGGCGAACTCGAGTTCCTCGCCGAAGACAGCCTGCTTGACGGTGTCGACCGTGGTTCGACGGACGACCCAGGCCATGTCGTCGCGCAGTTGCGCATCGCCCGTGTCATCGTTGGAGACATCCTGGGTATAGCGGGTGAGCGCATCGAGCCGAAGTCGGCCGTCTTGACGCACATCACCAAGTCGAACCTTGCGCGAACCGATGAACAATCGGCCAACCCCCGGCCGGGGCACAAGAGCGGTCGGGGGCGCAGGGGACACACTCGAAAACTAGAGGGAGACCGTTCAAGATCGGCCGAAATCCTCCAACTCCGCAAATTCGGTTGACAACGGCGTCGGAAGGGAGTTCTCTCTCGAAGGAACCTGTGAACCACCGTCGACATTCGAGAGGAGATGTGTCATGAGGACCGAACGCACCACGATGAGCCAACCGGTCATGAGCCGCCTCCTGTCGTCCCCGCCCCTGTCGACCCTCGGCGTCGTGACCTCGGAGGTGTCCCTGGCGGCCGACAGCTGGCGTGCCTTCCCGATGTCCAAGGGCGACGCAGTGGTTGCGCCGACGAAGCATGGCTACGCAGTTCATGCCACGGCCACGGTCGTAGCTGCAGCCAAGTTCGCCGCCGACAGCCATGTCGCCAATCGACACATCGGTTGCACCCCACGCCACTTCCAGCGAGAACGCTCGA
>JAHECQ010000052.1 GCA_024641625.1 Acidimicrobiales bacterium
GAGGGCTTCCCCTATCGATACGTCACCGCCGAGGGCCCGGTGGAGATCGAGGATCTTGGCGAGCTCACCTTCGCCGCCATCGAATCGATGGCTGCCCGCTATCTCGGCGCCCAGGGCGGACGCCGCTACGCCGAGCAGTTCTCGGCGGAGGATGAGGTCATGGTCAGGCTCGCTCCCGAGCACTGGCACAGCGAAGTCCTCGGCTGAGAACGCTCCGACCAGTCGCCCGTTGGTCACGGGCGAGAGCGGTGCCCCTTCTCGAAGAGGGGTACCGTGGGGTCATGACCGACATAGCGACCTCCACCGCAGGTGCATCCACCGGCACTGCCCCGGGTTCGACCGAGCACTTCGACGTTCTGATCGTGGGGGCCGGCATCTCGGGTGTCGGCGGCGCCTACCACCTGCAGACCCAATGCCCGGACAAGTCGTTCGTCGTGCTCGAGACCCAAGATGGGTTCGGCGGCACCTGGAGAACCCACACCTATCCGGGCATCCGTTCCGACAGCGACCTGTACACCTTCGGCTACCGCTTCAAGCCATGGACGGGCGCCCCCATTGCCACCGCCGAGGAGATCCTCCGGTACATGGGAGAGGTCGTGGACGAGAATGATCTCGGCCGCCACATTCGCTACCACCACAGGATCACCTCCGCCGTGTGGTCGACCGACGACGCCCGCTGGACCCTCAGTGGCACCCGCACCGACACCGGCGAGGCAGTGACGTTCACGGCCGACTTCCTGTGGATGTGCCAGGGCTACTACCGCCACAGCGAGGGCTACACCCCCGAGTGGCCGGGCATGGACCACTTCGACGGAACGATCGTGCACCCCCAGAACTGGCCGGCCGACCTCGACTACGCCGACAAGAAGGTGGTCGTGATCGGCTCGGGAGCCACCGCCGCCACGCTCATTCCCGCCATGGCTCCGAAGGCCACCCACGTCACCATGCTCCAGCGGTCGCCGACGTACTTCATCACCGGCCGCAACGCCAACGATCTGGCCGACACCCTTCGATCACTCGAGATCCCCGACGAATGGACCCACGAGATCGTTCGCCGCAAGATCCTCCACGACCAGGCTCAAATCACCCGGATGTCCTTCGATGCGCCCGACGTGCTGAGGACCGAGCTCCTCAAGGGCATCACGAACATCCTGGGGCCCGACGCCGAGATCGAGCCGCACTTCACGCCGAGTTATCGACCCTGGCGTCAACGCATCGCCTTCGTGCCCGATGGCGATCTCTTCCACGCCGTCAAGGATGGCAAGGCGTCGGTCGTGACCGACGAGATCGAGACGTTCACCGAGACCGGCATCCAGTTGACATCGGGCAAGCACCTCGACGCCGACATCATCGTGACCGCCACCGGGTTCAACCTCAACGTGTTGGGCGACATTGCGTTCACCATCGACGGCGTGCCGCTCGATTTCGCCCAGACAGTCAGCTACCGGGGCACGATGTTCACCGGCATACCCAACATGGCGTGGGTGTTCGGCTACTTCCGGGCCAGTTGGACCCTGCGGGCCGACCTCATCGCCGATTTCGTCTGCCGCCTGCTCAAGCACATGGACGAACTCGGCGTCGAGATCGCCGTGCCCGAACTTCGCGAGGAGGACCGGTCGATGGCGCTGCTGCCCTGGGTCGACCCGGAGAACTTCAATCCCGGCTACCTGATGCGTGGCATGCACCTGCTCCCCAAGCAAGGCGACCGCGACCCCTGGCGACACACCCAGGACTACTGGAGCGAGAAGAACGAACTTCCCCTCATCGATCTCGACGATGGAGCGCTGCGCTACCGATAGCCACTGGGCCGTCAGGCGCCCAGACCCAGCAGCTTGTGTGCTTGCTCGAGGGTGTCGCGGGCCTTGCGTTCGAGCTCGGAGTCGGTCGCCGAAGCGATGGGATGGTCGATGACGACGAAGGGGTAACCGGCCAAACCGAGCGCGCCCGCCATGAGTTCGGCACCGCTGACGAAGGCGCCGGTCATGATCCCCACACCCGGGGTACCGACACGCTCGGCGCTGATGGCGTCGTGCAAACTGCACGACGAGCAGCTGCCTCAATCGCCCAGGCCGGCGAACATCACCGCCCAATCGGCCGACTCGTTGATCAACTCCGCCTCGGCGGGCGCCGAGTAGTTCGACTTGGTTCGGTGCACCACCTCGGCCACCCCCCACTCGTGTCGCAGGAGCCGATCGAGATGGGCGAAGAACGGACGAGTACCCTGTTTGCCGTTCGAGATGATGCCCACCGTCGCCCCGACCAGCGTGGAGGGCCGGGCCGGCAGTTCGAAGGTGGTCGGGTCTTCGTCGAAGGTGGGATCGAGGACGGTGATCATGTCGATGCTCGCTTGATCGAGAAGCAGGATGGGATCGAGAAGCAGGATGGGATCGAGAAGCAGGGTGGGGGAGCGATCCGGAGCGCGCCCATGGCCGGGCAGCCCCGCAAGCCGGGATCAGCAGTCAAGGCACACCCCGACGCCGGCAGTGGTCGCCGTCGACTTGGGACCGAGCCACGGAGGGATGACGGCGGCGAACCCGCCGGCTTCGCCGCCGGCGGAGATGACCAGCAAGTGGTCGGGGGAGGGGAGCGCACGGTATTCGTAGTGGCGGTTCTTGTCGTTGACGACCGCCGCCTTGCCCACGGCGATCCAGTCGGTGCGGCGCACCACCGCATGGTCGTACACGTACTGACGCAGATCAGCCTTCGACCACCCGGCGTCGTGGAAGACCTTCCGAAGCTGCGGTGGGATGACGACGGCATAGTTCCCGGCCCAGATGGAGTAGTTCAGCATGCTCGCCTTGATCTCGGCGACGAGGGTCATCGCCACTTCGACGGGGTCTGTGGTCCACTCGTTCATCACCTGCCGCGGTCCCGAGGCAGCAAAGGCCGTGACCGACGAGACGCCCTCGGGCACACCACGTTCCTCCGCCAGCGAACGCCAGGGAGCGGCCCCCTCCTCGTCCTCGGCGATGCACCACGAGATCTTGCCAGGGTGTCCGAGCGTCGATCGGTCGAGTTCGCCCGGGCGGACCTCGAGCAGGTTGCGCAGGACCAGACGGACCGCTCGTCCGATGCAGATCGAGGCGCGATCCGAACCAGCCAGCACCGAGAACGACGATGCCATCCGGAGCTGGCGGCGCACCGGGCCATTGACCACCAGCAGAATGGCGCAGCCGCCGGTCGAAGCGGTCGCGCCGTGCACCAGCAGTGCCGGATTGCAGATGGCCTCCACGGCAGCCACCACCACCGGGAAATCGGGTGGCAGACACCCGGCGAGCACGGCGTTCACGGCGACCTTCTCGGCCGACAGCGGGCGGGCCTTGACCGTCTCGACTCCCACGACGTGATCGGGAGGGAACCCGCCCCAATCCAGCATGGCATGCACCCTCGCCGGGGTCGGAGCGACGATGGGGAGGCCATCGGTCCACCCGCGGTCTCGGAAGTGCTGCTGAACCGCGTCGTCATCGGCAAGGTCGATCGTGGCCGACGAGAAGGTTTGCGAGAGAACGGTCACCCCTTGGTTGTATCCGATCACATCGGTGGCGTCCATCGAGCCTGGTCGCCGGGCATCGGTCGAGGATCCGAGTCAGAGGCCCAGAATTCGATCCACCAACTCGGCGGGACGCGTACGATCCGCCGCGAGGTTGTGCATCATCTGCTTGTTGCGAGACGCAGAGGTCAGGTAGAAGCGCTCGTAGAGGAACCCCCGCCCGGCAAGACCCGATCCGACGAAGTCCCACGCCATCCGGAAGACGGCCGAGCGCGCCTCGGCCGAGGTGGCGTCGGCGCCATGGAGCATCTCGTCGATCAGCGGCCGGAGCTCTTCGTCGTCGAGCTGTCGGCGGGTTGGCGTGGTCAGCAGGTTGTGACCGCCGATGAGGGTGATGATCTCGGCCACCCGGGGCATCCACATGGCCAGCAGGGCGCGCATCGGGTCGAGCGGCCGTCCATCGGGGAACCACGCCCCATCGGGTGGCCGCTCGAAGGCTTGCTCGATCGAGAGCTCGAGAGCGCTGCGGGTGACCTCGACATAGCAGGCGATCTCCCCGAGCATCTCGGTGGTCGCGGGGGAGTAGTCGCCGATCATCTCGGCCATACGGGTGGCCAGCCCATAGGCGAATTGCAGCTTGGTCAGCGCACGAGTGGTCGACTGCGTGGTCATGTTGATGACGAAACCGGTCTGAGGAATCGAGTTGTACACCTCGACGTCGCCGTTGATGAACACGCGGTCCCAGGGCACGACGACATCGTCGAACAGGCAGAAGGCGTCCTGTTCGTCGAAACGCGAGGACAGAGGCTTGTCGAAGCCGTCGGCCCCCACAGCCGACAACGAGTCCCGGCACAGGAACTTGAGACCGGGCGTGTCGAGGGGAATGGCGAAGGCAATGGCGTAGTCCTCGGCACCCGGCGGAATCGGCAACGCCGGGTAGACCGTGGTCTCGTCGGCGAACGGGGCGAGGGTGGCCAGGACTCGACCGCCGCGCACGATCATGCCTTCAGCCGACTCTCCGACCTTGCGAATGGTGACCTGGTTCCCGACGATCGCTGTGTCGGTGCGTTTGTCGACCGTCGGCTGGATGATCGTGTGGGTGAGCGAGATGTCGTCGCGGGCGAGCCTCTTCTGATAGTCGACCAGATTGGCGGCACCCACCTCGTTGCGGTTGTCGGCGCCGGCCCAGACCCAGGGGGCCGAGGCGAAGCCGGAGAACTTCATGTTCATGTAGTCAGGCGTGCGCCCCATCAGACCAACCGTGCCCTCCGACAGCCGCACCAAGCCACGATGCCGGTGGCGAATCTCATCCCGAGACCTCGGGATGAGATGACTGATGTTGATGAGTTCACCCGTCTCTCTGTCGGGAACCAGACAGTCCTCGGCGAACTCGTGCTGGCGGTCGAAGATGGCAGCGAGCGATTCCGCGGCGCCCGACAGCTTCGGATGCCGGGTCACGTCCTCGATGCGTTCGCCATCGACCCAGATGGCACGACGTGTCCGTTGCAGGCCCTCCAGATACTGCTTCCCCGTGCGTGCGCCCATCGTGTCTCCTCTTCGGCCGCTCACCGGGTGAGCTCGTCGTCGTGCCAAGTATTGTCGTGCCGTCGCCGAGGATACCGATCGCCGGCCTGCCAATCGCTCGGCTGGGCCAGTCCGCCCGGTCACCGTCGTGCCAACCCGCTTCGAGGAGGGGATCGAGGCTGCAGCGAGACGCATGGAGTGACCCTCCGTCGATGGCGAATTGCGTCGACTGCGCAGCCTGGGCGCGCCGACGCACTAGCGTCAGGGCGATGTGTGGCCGCTACGTCTCGGCATCCCCGCCCGAAGAACTGGCTCGGTACTTCGCCGCGACACCTCCCGAAGAGGACCTCCCGGCCAACTACAACGTGGCCCCCACCAGCAAGGTCTATGTGGTCAGGGCCCGAGACGGGCATCGCGAGATCGACTCGTTCCGCTGGGGACTCGTGCCGTTCTGGGCCAAGGACGCCAAGATCGGCTCGAAGATGATCAATGCGCGAAGCGAGACCGTCGCCGACAAGCCGGCGTTCCGCCGAGCATTCCGCTCGAGGCGGTGTCTGGTTCCCGCTGACGGCTTCTATGAGTGGAAGAAGGTGGGGGCCGAGGTGACGGCCCTGGCCGAACCCTCGATGAAGGGTGTGGCCAAGCCCCACAAGCAGCCGTTCTTCATCCACCGCGCCGATGGCGAACCACTGGCGATTGCCGGCCTGTGGGAACGCTGGTACCCGAAGACGCCCGACGGATCGGACCTGCCCGGTGCCGAGCCCGTGGAGACGTGCACCATTCTCACCACGTCGGCCAACGCAACGATGGCTCCCATCCATGACCGGATGCCCGCGCTGCTTCCCCCCGCCGTCTGGGACGAATGGCTCGACCCGTCGTCCGATGCCGATCGCCTGGGCCGCCTGCTGGTGCCCAGCCCCGACCATCTCCTGACCTTCCATCCGGTCAGCACGCTGGTCAACAGTGTTCGCAATCGCGGTGAGGAACTGATCGCCGAGGTCCCGACCGAGCAGTCCACCGACATCGCCGAGGGTGTGTGAGTCAGCTCCCGTTCCGCCGTCGCGCTCGGCGCCAGATCCTGCGGATGCAGTCGAGACTGG
Source organism: Acidimicrobiales bacterium (assembly GCA_024641625.1). Classification (GTDB taxonomy): domain Bacteria; phylum Actinomycetota; class Acidimicrobiia; order Acidimicrobiales; family SZUA-35; genus JAHECQ01. The sequence continues at coordinate 6,115 of JAHECQ010000052.1, forward strand.
AGTCCGGTAGCAGCGACCGATGGATTCCCATGCTGTTCGCAGCCGGGTTGACCATCTTGTTCTCGGCGCTGTCGATCACCCGGTATCGCTCACTCGATGCGGGTAGCGACCTGGCCGGCTACACCCAGGCGACGCATCTGCTGTCGCAGGGCCTTCGGCCGGAGGCGTCGCTCATCGGCGACGGGATTCATGTGCTCGAACTGCACTGGTCGTTCATTCTCTACCCGATCGCCGCGCTCGCGCTGGCGTTTCCGACAGCGGAATCCCTGCTGGTCATCCAGTCGCTGGCTCTGGGGCTGGCGGTCATCCCACTGTGGCTGTTGGCTCGTCAGGTGGCGAACCTTCGCTTCGGCGCTTCGGCCTCACTGTTGCTGGCCTACTCGCTCCATCCGGGGATCCACGCACTCGCCGTCAACGACTTCCATCCCGAAGCGGTGGCTCTACCCGGACTCATCGGGCTCGCCTACTTCGGAGCGAGGAAGAAGTGGGTCGGCTACTGGCTGTGCGTGCTCTTCGTCGTGGCCTGTCGAGCCGACCTGGGCATTGCCGTGGCCCTGTGGGGGTTCATCCTCCTCGGCGACGGTGAACGTCGTGCCGGCTTGTGGACCTTGGGCTTCGGCAGCTTCTGGTCACTCGGCCTCCTCCTCGTCCTGCAACCCCTGGTCAGTGGGGGGGCGCGAGGCCAGTACGGCACCTACGGCGACTCCCTCGGCGCGTTCTTCCTGACGGCCATCAACCATCCGGTGCAGTTCCTGGCCGACCTGTCGTCGCGCCCGAACGTGGCTCTGCTGGTGGGGCTCCTCGCCCCGCTCATCTTCCTGCCCTTGTTGTCCCTGCGACACCTGCTTCCGGCCCTTCCCCTGGGGGCCCTGTATCTCATCACCGACAACGGCGACACACCGTTTGCCGAGCGCACCTCGATGCTGCTCGCCTTCATGTTCATCGCCGGTGCCTATGCCCTGCGCAGACTCGGCGAAAAGGGCGTCGATCGAGTCTTCGTCGAGGCCCGCCTGCAGTTGACCCTCATCGCGGCCTCGGCGCTCACGTTCGTCACGGCTGCACCCACCTCGCCCTACGAGGCGCCATGGCACTGGTCCGACCCGGACCCGGTCGACGATGCAGTGCGCGCCGCTGCGGGCCTCCTTGACTCCGACGATGCCGTGCGGGCTTCGCCATCTGCGCTCGCGCTGTTGGCCGAACGACCCTGGCTCCACGAACTCGACCCCGACCAGCAGCCACAGATCGCGTTTGCCGTGTTCCGGGTCCGAGCGGTACTCATCGACGAACGATTCCTTCCTCCGCTGCCGGCAGCCGACCGCCTCACGCAACGTGCGACCTTCCGCGAGGCAATGGCCCAGCAGGGCTACCAGCTGCGCTACGAGCAGTCCGATGCCGGAGTCTTCTTGTACTACAGGCCCTGAGTAGGCTCGCGCCGTGGCTCTCACCATCGACCGCAGCGATCTGGCCACCTGGCCGAACGCCATCACGCTCGCACGGTTTTTCTGTATCCCGGTGTTCGTCTGGCTGCTGGTGGCTCAGGAACGACGCGCCAGCGCGGCATGGTTGTTGGCGGTACTCGGTTCCACCGACTGGATGGATGGCTGGGTGGCTCGCCGCTTCGATCAGGTGAGCGAGTTCGGGAAGCTCTTCGACCCCGGGGTCGATCGACTGATGTTCCTGGTCGCCATTCCGCTGATCATGATCGACGGCTCGGTGCCATGGTGGGTGGGCGTCCTCGTCCTCGTCCGCGAAGCCCTGATCGCCGTCGCCGCGATCGTGCTGGGGATCAGGGGGGTACCGCGTTTCGACGTGACCAAGGAGGGCAAGACCGGCGCCTTCCTCCTGATGTTCGCCTTCCCGATGTTCCTGGGCGCCAACAGCAGCCTGTCCTACGCCGATGTCCTCGGCTGGCTGGCCTGGGTCTTCGCCATTCCGGGCATTGGGTACAGCTGGTACTCGCTCATCTTCCAGTACCTGCCCGAAGCACAACGACAATCCGGCAAAGCACCTCGGCCGTCAGATACCGTCTAGCCCATGAACACGCCTGAGGACCTTCGCTACTCAGCTGATCACGAATGGGTCAGAGCAGAGCCGGATGGACGGATACGGGTCGGCATCACCGACTACGCCCAGGACGCACTCGGCGACGTCGTCTACGTCGAGCTCCCCGAAGTCGGCGCCACCATCACCACGGGCGGTTCCATGTCCGAGGTCGAGTCGACCAAGTCGGTCTCGGACGTCTATGCACCGGTCGACGGAGTGATCATCGAAGTGAACAGTGAGCTCATCGATGCTCCCGAACGCATCAACGAAGACCCCTACGGCGATGGCTGGCTCTGCCTCATCGAGTTGGCCACCGGTGCGAACCTCGAACACCTGTTGAGTGCAGCCGGCTATCGGGAACTCACCGAAGGCTGAACGTTGGACTCGGTCTGCGGAAACTGCGGTTACGACAACCCCCTGGGAGCCAACTTCTGCACGTCGTGCGGTCGACAACTCGTCCGACATCTCGGCGAGCACAACACCGGAGCACTCGATCCGACGGCCGATTCCCCCACGGTGCCGGCCGGCGCACCGGTCGCCCCATCGGCGATGCTCGTCGTGCGCCAAGGCCCCAAACGCGGCAGCCGCATCTCCCTCGACGCCGAGCGCATCTCGATCGGCCGGCATCCCGACTCGGACATCTTCCTCGACGACATCACGGTGTCGCGTCGACATGCCGAGCTCGTCCGCGGAGCAACCTCGTTCGAAGTCATCGATGCAGGCAGCCTCAACGGCACCTACGTGAACCAGACGCTGGTCGAGCGCTCGGTACTGACCGACGGCGACGAGCTCCAGGTCGGCAAGTTCAAGTTGGTCTTCCTCGCACTCGGGGATGACCACCAGTGAACGGGGACAACGCCCACTGGTCCATCGGGGAAGTCCTGATGCTGCTCCAGGAGGACTTCCCCGAGGTCACGATCTCCAAGATCCGTTTCCTCGAAAGTCAAGGACTGATCAATCCCGAGCGCACACCGTCGGGGTACCGACGCTTCTACGAACACGACTTCGATCGACTTCGTTGGATCCTGACCCAACAGCGGGACAAGTACCTGCCGCTCAAGGTCATCCGGGATCGCCTCGAGTCGGGCGAGCCCCTCGATGATCCCGTTGCCGCCGACCAGCCCGACATCCTCTCCGCATTCCTCAGCGCGCCATTGGTGGACCTCACCGACACGGCCGCCGCGACCGCAGGCCAGCTGGAGGCCGACGCGAGTCATGCGGGGCCCCAGGAGGCCGCTGCACACGGGTCGAAGCATCCCCGCGACGTGGCGATGCTCTGGGAGGAACTCGCCTCCGATGTCGCTGCGGCCCTCATCGATCAGCCCCCCGAGTCGGCGAGGACGATTGCTGCCGACGCCCTCCTCGACGCCGAGAACCAAAGCTCCGAACCGTCGCCGGACCAACAAGGACCTCACCAGGCGCCCGATCGACAGGAGAACGTCGTGAACCAGTCCGAGGTGCACGCCGACCCGCTCACCCGAGAGGAACTGGCCGAACGCACCGGCTGCGGCGTGCCCTTCCTGCACGAACTCGAACGGTTTCAGATGATCCAAGGGTCCAAGGTCGGAGGCGCCGTGCTCTTCGACCCGCGTGCGATCGAGGTCGTCCGCCTGGCCGCCCGATTCGCCGCGCACGGGCTCGATCCTCGGCACCTGCGCGCCTTCCGACTGGCGGCCGAACGAGAGGTGGGACTCATCGCCCAGATCATCGAGCCGGGACTCCACCGACGCGATCCGTCCGCCCGACGCGAGGTATTCGAGCAGCTCGACACGCTGGCGGCCGATGCCGAAGCGCTCCACCTGCTGATGGTGCAGTCGCTGCTGGCCGAGCAGTTCCCCGATCGGCTGTTCTGACCGAACCCCGACCGAACACCGCTTCTCGCACGTCGAATCCGGGGCGGGGCGCGTCGACCTGGCTGGGCCACTAGCGTGTGCTCATGACCGTTGAAATGGAGCTGGTTGGGGTCCGCGTCCAGATGCCCACCAACGCACCGATTCTCTTGCTCCGCGAAACCGGGGGTCAGCGCCGCACCGTCCCGATCTACATCGGCGGCCCGGAAGCCCACGCCATCGACCTGGCCTTGTCGGGCACCCCTACGGCTCGCCCCATGACGCACGACCTGCTGACCACGATGATCGAAGGCCTCGGCTGCACCGTCTCCAAGGTCGTGGTCACCGAGCTTCGACAGGGAACGTTCTTCGCCGAGTTGAGCATCCAGGATGCCTCGGGAGAGGTCAAGGTCTTCTCGGCCCGACCATCCGACGCCGTGGCCATCGCAGTGAGAGCGCACGTGCCGATCTTTGCCGAGGAAGCTCTCATCGAGGAGGCCGGTATCGAGGAGGAACCCGAAGAGGAAGTGGTGGAGGAGGAGGCGATGGTCGAGGAGCTTCGCCGCTTCCTCGATCAGGCCAACCCGGACGACTTCAAGTCCTGACCGCCTCCGGACCTGACGCCCCTCACCGGACGTACTGTCGTCACGCCAGTGACGGGAGATCCAGATCGCTCAGGGCACTCCCGATTCGCTCGATGCTCCGAGCCACCATCGCCTCGGTTGCGGCATCGGGAGTCGCCCGCTGAGCCAGGAGCAACACCGCCAGCCCGGGTAGCACGTAGCCGAGTCGGTAGCGGGCGAACGTTTCCTCGACCGACCGGCGACTCGAGTCGGCGTAGGTCTCGAGCAGGTCGGATTCGACCTCACGACGGGTGTCGGGGAGCAAACTGGTCCCACACAACCACGCAAGGTCGGCCTCTCCGAGCTGCACGGCGAGCTGCTGCCAATCGAACAGGACGGCCTCGCCACCCTCACGAAAGGCGACGTTGTCCCCGCGAGGGTCGCCGTGGCACAGCGTGGGATGAGCTGCAGAGCCGAACGCGTCGACCAATCGGTCGCGCCGTTCGACCACCGAGCGAAAGACCGGCAACCATCGCTGGTCGCCTCGGCGCTCGAGCGCGGCCAGGCCGGCCAGCAACCCGTCGCGGTGGAACACCGCCGGGGCCGAGGTCCGCACCGGCAGGGCGGCCAGTTGCCCGGCGCGACCGGGCGCACCGAAGCGAGCATGCAATCCGGCGAGCGCTCGGACCACCTCCACGGCATCGGTGGCGGCCAGACCGGCGGCCTGGTCGCCGAGGCGGGCATCGCCGAGGTCCTCCAACACGAACGAGGCGCCCCGGTTCCCGTCCCGCTCGATGCGATGGCAGCGGGGATGCGGCGGCGGCTCGTCCGATTGCAGCAGTTCGGCGTAGGCCCACGCCTCGCGCTCGTAGGCACCGGAGGCACGAGCAGCCTCCCCGTTGGGGCCCTCGATCGGCAACTTGACGATCACGGTCGCCGGAGGTTCGGTCACCGGTTGCCCGCCCGGAGCCATGAAGAGCTCGACCCGCCACACCGTGCTGAACACCCCGCGGCCCCCACCGGCGTCGGTCACCGTACGGGCCTTCCACCCCGGGATTCGTTCGACCATCTCGATTGCCTGCTGGGCTGACACCGGACCATTCTGCCCGGCCATTGACGACAGCGCTCGGTCGCCGTATGGTTACCGAGGGTGGTTGCACCGGCGTAATTTCGTCAGTGCAAGTTGGCAAGACGAGCGAGCGCATCGACCGCGACCCGAGCAAGGACTTCCTGTGAGCATCGAAGACAGCTTTACCGGCAAACGCGCCGCCGAAATCGTCGGTATCACCTACCGCCAGCTCGACTACTGGGCGCGCACCGACCTGGTCCGCCCATCGGTCACCGACGCGACGGGGTCCGGTAGCCGGCGTCGATATTCCTACCAGGATCTCCTCGAGCTGAAGGTCATCAAGACGCTCCTCGACGCCGGTATCAGGCTGGAGTCGGTTCGACACGCCTTCGAGTTCCTTCGGGACCGCCTGGGCGAGGACATCACCTCGGCCAACCTCGTCATCAACGGCAACCGATCGGTGGTGGTGCGCAGCGGCGAGGAACTGTTCGACCTGCTCCGCAACGGCCAGGGTGTACTCAACATCCTCCCGATGGCCGGCGTCAAGACCGAGATCGACGCGGCCATCGTCCAGCTACGCCCTGCGCCGCCAGGCGTGAGCGAGCCGGCCGCAGACGAGGCGCATGCCGGCGGGCCGATGGTCAAATCCGCTCGCCGATGAGCGGGTCCCACAACTGCGCCTGGTTCTTTCCCCGACGCTTGGCTTCGTACAGCGCCTGATCGGCCCGATCGAAGGTCTCGGCGCTCGTGCGGCCCAGTTCGTGCAGCGCCACTCCGGCGCTCAGCGTCGGAGTGGGTCCTGTAGAGCGGTGCCGCTGATAGTCCCACCCGTCGAGAATCCGTCGGGCCACCGCCAACGGATCGGCGTGAGCCCGCCTGGCCACGATCAGGAACTCGTCACCACCGAGTCGGGCCGAGGTATCAGAGTCACGAAGACAGGCCCGTAGATGTGCACTCAACGTCTGCAGCAGCTGGTCACCTGCCGGGTGGCCGTAGGTGTCGTTGATGACCTTGAAGCCATCGAGATCTATCACGATCAGAGCATCGCCCGGTGCCAGCGATGCCAGCAACGCATCGGCGTGGCGGCGGTTGCCGATGCCCGTGAGCTCGTCGACCCGGGTGGCCTGGGTCAACTCGTGAATCAGATACAGGTGTTCGATGGCGATGCCGATCTGCACGCCGAACAGCCGAGCAAGGTCGAGGGTGTACCCGGGATCGTCGGTGGAGATCGGGTAGGCGAGCACGGCCCCCGCCGGCGCGTTCTTGGCCGGCAGTGGGAGCACGAGCATCGTCGCCCCATCACGGGTGGGAACAAATCTCGGTTGATCACCCCGGATGGCTTCTGCGACCAGACGCGCCACCTCGCCACTCGGATCGTGGGGGGATGGTGGGCCGTCGGTGACCGGGATGAGGCGATCGTCCCGATCACGCAACACCACGGTGGTGCGCTCGACATCGAAGATCTCACGAGCGGCGCGGGCGACCTGCCCGGCGGCAGCCTCGAGACTGCTCGGCCGACTGAATCGGCGGAGCACGTGTTCCAGCCGGGCGAAACGCTCGGCCCGACGCCGGCTGAGCGCGATGGAATCGTTCGATCGATCGATCAATGAGCTGATGAGCTCGGCGACCACAGCTGCGGCCGGCACTGCGACGAGCGGCAACGCCAGGATCAGCCGATCGGGCTCGCGCCAGTAGGCGATGAGCAGGACGAGGACGACCACCGGGCTGAGGGCCAGTGCCATGCCCGGGTTCGAGACGAAGCCGACGTAGGTCATGACGAACACTGCGATGACCACCAAGCCGACCGGTGCGCCGGGCTGCTCGGCGACGGCCGCCCCGAACACGCCCACGATCAGCGTGACGAGAACGGCCAACGCAGGCAGGAGACGCAAACGGGGTCGGATGCGGTCCCACGGTACGTACCAGTTGATGACGCCACCCCCGAGCAGGAGCAGACCCAGGATCGTGAGCAGTCGGGGCGGCGCCTCGGGCCGGGTGAGCCCGTCGAGAACGGCCAGCAAGCCGGACGCGCCGAGCAGCGCGGCGGCGGCCGTCGACCACTTTCTACGCCACAATCGCTCCGCCATCGCCTGTCTCTCTGTTCCCCGAACGTCCGGCGTTGCCCGAATGTTCGGCGCTACCCGAATGTACGACGCCGAGATGAAGGCCTCGACACCGACGGCGGCTCCCATCAGGTTCCGCCCGGCCCGACGGTCGCCACCTTACGTGCATGGAACCTTACCGTACGTGAAACCCGGGGAGAAGGAGCGGATGCACGCGATCGAGCGGACGCCGGTGGCGAGCCAGGACGACACCCGCCTCTCGCCCAATCCGGCCGACACTGCGGGCAGCCTCAGGTCGGCGGATCGGCGTCGGCGGTCAGCGCGCCAACGTGGCCCGCGTCATTGAAGGCAC
>JAHECQ010000434.1 GCA_024641625.1 Acidimicrobiales bacterium
GCTGCCGTTGCGACGGCCGGCCAGTTGCTCGGTCGTCAGCACCGGCTGACCGGCGCCGAACGCAACGCATTGCGTTCGATCGGGATGACCCGGCATCAACTGATCGGCGATTCCCTTGCCCGCGCCGCAGTTCCCATCGTCGCCGGGGCGTTCGGATCCTTCGCGTTGGCGGTCGCCTGTTCCGGGTTGTTCCCGCGCGGATTTGTCACGCAGATCGAACCGAGCCCTGGCGTCAGACTCGACCCGTTGGTGCACCTCGTGGGTCCCGTCGTGCTCGCCGGGTTGATTCTCGGATGGGTGGCGATCGGGTTGGTGGTAGCGGATCGGGAACGGCTGCCTCGGGCAAATCCGCCGTTCATCGAAGCGATCGCGGAGACCGTCCGTCCGGTTCAGACGGCAACGGGTGTTCGTTTCGCGTTCACCGGTGGCCGGGATCATCGAGGGCCGATGGCATCGTTCGTCGGGTTGGTCGCCGTCCTCGGTGTCGTCATCGCCGCGCTGACGCTCGGGACCTATCTGAGGGAGCTGGTCTCCCAACCGGAGCGCTACGGCAGCGCCGGCTTCGGGATAGGTTCGGGCGGCGAGCAGATCCCCGAGACGGCGCGAGCGGTGTTGGAGAACGACGCCGAGGTGGCCGCCCTGACCTATTACCGGACCATCACCGTTTCGGCGGGGTCCCAAAGCCTCGACATCACCGGAATGCAGCCTCAGCGCGGCGAGCTGCTGCCCGACGTGCTCGCCGGCAGGCTCCCGCAATCGGCCGACGAGGTCATTCTCGGATCCCTCGATGCCCGCCGACTCGGCGTCGCGATCGGCGACAGCCTGAGGATCTCGAGCGACCTCGGGGACTTCGTTCTTCGAGTGACGGGTCTCGCCGTCATTCCGGGTATCGACCAGAACGATGGCATCGGTGAGGGCGGCATCGTGACTTGGGCGGGCCTCGAGCGGATCGACCCCTCGGCGTCGATGAGCGCGGCCAGGTTCGATCTACAACCGGGAGCGCCGGCCGACACTGCGTCGCGCTTGTCGAGCCTCCTCGGCATGGAGGTGGGCTCGTCGCAGCAGCCGGGGGCGATCCTGAACATCGACCGGGTCCGGAACATCCCGTTCCTGGTTGCCGCAGTTCTGGCGCTGTTCCTGACGCTCAGCCTCACCCAACAGCTGGTCATCTCGGCTCGACGTCGCCGTCGCGATGTGGCCATCCTGAAAGCCCTCGGAGCCGACCGAACATTCGTCACCGAGGTCGTGCATGTGCAGGCAACTGCGTTCAGCGTGGCGCTGGTCGCCGTTGCGGCCCCGCTCGGCATCATCGGTGGGCGGTTGGTGTTTCGCCTCTTCACGAGTTCGATCGGCGCCCGGGGCGATGGAGCCGTGCCGGTCGTGCCGCTGATGATTGCCGGACTCGCCCTCCTCGTCCTGACGAACCTCGTTGCGGTGATTCCGGCTGGCCGCGCTCGGCGGATCAACGCTGCGCTTCGGTTGGATCAGGAGTGAGTTCGGGCCGTGCACGGGCTCGGACGGACTCAGTCGAGTCCGAGTGTTCGCGTCGCCAGGGCAGTCAGCGCCTTGTAGTCGACCTTGCCCGAGGGCGCCCTGTTGATCGATTCGACGACCACCAGCTCACGAGGTGCTTTGTAGGCGGCGAGGCGGGATTTCGTGAGGGCGGCCAATGCGCCGAGTTCGGGTACCGCGGCGCCGGGCTCGGTTTCGACCACTGCACAGATGCGCTGACCGAAACGATCGTCCGGGACGCCGACACACACCGCATCCCGTACGGATGGGTCGAGCTTCAGGACTTCCTCGACCTCCTCGGGGAAGACCTTCTCGCCTCCGGTGTTGATGCACACCGAGCCCCGGCCGAGCAGGTTCAATGTCCCGTCGACCTCGACGGTGGCGAAGTCCCCCGGGATCGACCATCGCCGGCCTCCCACGACCTTGAACGTCGACGCCGTCTTCGCTTCGTCCTTGTAGTAGCCGAGCGGCATGGAGCCGCCGAAGGCCACCATGCCGATCTCGCCCGAACCGGGCTCGACGAACCGGCCGTCCTCGGTGATGACCTGAGCCTGCTCACCGATCCGGAACACGGCCGTGGCCGAACTGGACTCGCGGGTCGATACCGACACTCCGAGGCCCGGTGCTTCCGAGGACCCCAAGGTGTCGATGAGCATCACCTCCGGTCCCAGGTGCGCGAGCATGCCCTGCTTCACTTCCTGGGACCACATCACGCCGGCAGAGTAGATCACACGAAGTGAGTCGAGGTTCCACCGATCCGGCGACGCATCGAGCTCACCCAGGAGCGGACGCCCGAACGCGTCACCGACCATGGTCAGCCAGGTGACCCCGTTGTCCTCGACCGCCGACCAGAGTTCGGCAGGGTCGAAGCGACGGCTCTCGAGCAGGACGATCGTTGCCCCCAGGGGCAGCATCTGAAAGGTGTTGCCCAGGGCCGTCGCGTGCATGAGCGGGCAGGCCATCAAGGCGACCTGGGTCGGCCCGGTAGCCGCGGCGGTTCGCTCGGCCAGCTCTTGGAGCGATGCGATCGGCTGAATGCCCAGGAGCAGACTGCCACCCTGACCCATGGCACGGAAGAGGTCTTCCTTGGCCCACATCACGCCCTTTGGCATGCCGGTGGTTCCCCCCGTGTACTGCAGCAACAGGTCGTCGGGGCGGCGGTCCGGGCGGAAGTCGAGACTCGTCGACGCGGTGGCCACCGATTCGTACGGGACGGCCCAGTCGGGAACTGCGGTTGGATCGCCGACGGCAATCCAACGTTTCATCAACGGCAGCTCGGTGCGAATGGAGTCGAGCAGCGAAGCGAACTCGACGTCGAAGATGGCCGCCTCGGCGTCGGCGTTCTCGAACAGATACGCCACCTCCTGGGCGCCGTAGCGATAGTTGACATTCGCCGGAACCATTGCTGCCTTGAGAGCCCCGAAACATGCCTCGAGATACTCCGGCGAGTTGTAGAGGTAGACCATGACCTTGCTCTGGCGTCCCAGCCCGGCAGCGGCGAGTTCGTTGGCGATGCTGTTCGCCCGCTGGTCGAACTCCTTCCAGGTCACCTGCCGCCGACCGTGGATGATGACGTTCCGGTCAGGTGCTGCGGCGGCGACGGTCTCGAACAAGTCAGCGAAATGCCAGTCCATGCGGACATCGTAGGCGCCTCGACCAGCTTGCCCGGTAGACGAATCGCAGCACGGTCATTCCTGCTGCGCGGAAGGTCGAGACCGGACTGACGCCGGAACCGTCGACGACCACGGGTACCTTCGGGTCATGCCCGAGGTCGGGGAGGACGATGCAGGGCACAGGCGCAACGGCAGCAGCCGCCGCCGTGTGGTCATATCGACGGCCTTGTGGCCGACAGGAACGACACGTGCCCGGCGAACGGCGTCACCAACGACCACCTTCGTCCCTCGCCGGCATCGCAGCGCACATCCCGATCGACTGGAGCCATGGTGTCGAACACCACCCCCGCAGACGATGACAAGGATCTCCGACCGTCTTCGACCGAGACCGATGCCAACGGCGACGGGGTGATCGGTGCCGACGAGCCCGAGCAAGAAGTGACCGAGGGGCTCGGCGAGAGCACCGCCCCCGTCGACGCTGATGCCCCCATCGACGCTGATGCCCCCATCGACGCTGATGTCCCCATCGACGCTGTGGACCGACCGATCCTCCGGCGAGTGTGGCGAGCGCTCCTCCTG
>JAHECQ010000435.1 GCA_024641625.1 Acidimicrobiales bacterium
AAGCGCACGAGGGTCGATACGCGGCGGTGAAGGCCATGACGACCAGCGAGGACTACATCGAGGGCCCTGTCGCCTTCGCCGAGAAGCGAACCCCGAACTGGAAGGGTCGCTGAGCTCACGGGACACGGCGTAGATCGCTCGGTCGTCCGAGGTGGAGCCCGAACGGCTCCCTCGGATGGCCGGATCATCCCAAGAGGGGTCTGCTTTCGGTTGGGGTCGTCGCGACCGAGGGAGTGGCACATGGGGTGCGCCTGCTGGGGAAAATCACCCAATGTGACCTGGAGCACTCACAGGGTGGTATCTGTGGCCAGGAAGGGGAAGGGGTGCCACGATGGCCTTGGCGGCAGTGTTCGACAATTCTCGAGCCACCCGGCCAGGCGATGTCTCGCCTCGGCGTTACCTCCGGGTCGGCCTGCGACGGGGGCGCAGTGCGGGCGATCAACGGTCGTGGGACTGGAAGGTACCCCTGCATCCCGCAGGCGGACTCGCCCGACTGGCCGGTTTGGTTGCTCATGGAGTTCATAACGCCAAGGCGTCCCCTCTACGCTTCGGAGATGGACATCGAAGCAACGAAGATTGACCAGCCGCTTCTCGATGCGGTCGTAGGCGGGCGGGACGCCCTGGGATTTGGGGGCTGACATGGACTTCACCCCCAACCCCGATCACGAGGCGATCCGTGAGGGCATCCGTCGAGTTTGTTCGAAGTACCCCGACCTGTATTGGCGGGAAAAGGATGACCAACACGAGTTCCCGTGGGATTTCTACGATGACATGGCAGCCGGTGGCTGGATCGGTATTGCCATTCCCGAAGAGTTCGGCGGCGGGGGGCAGGGCATCACCGAGGCATCGATCGTGCTCGAGGAGGTTGCGGCCAGCGGTGCGGCCATGAACGGATGTTCCTCCATGCACCTGTCGATGTTCGGCATGGAACCGGTGCGGAAGTACGGTTCCCCCGAACTTGCCCAGCTCATTCTTCCCGGCGTGGCCAACGGCACGCTGCACACGGCCTTCGGTGTCACCGAACCCGACGCCGGCACCGACACCACCTCGATCAAGACCCGGGCCGTTCGCGATGGCGACGAGTATGTGGTCACCGGCGCCAAGGTCTGGACCACCAAGGCGCCCTACTGCGATTACTGCCTGCTGCTCGTGCGCACCACGCCGAAGGAATTGTGCGATGGACCGACGCAGGGAATGACGCTGCTGCTGGTCGATCTGAAGGATCCCGCCGTCGACATCACACCGATTCCCAAGTTGGGGCGAAATGCGGTGGTCTCCTGTGAGGTCCGTTACGACGGCCTGCGCGTGCCGGTGTCGATGCGTGTCGGTGAGGAGGGCGAGGGCTTCCGCTACATTCTCGACGGCCTCAACCCCGAGCGCATTCTGATTGCCAGCGAGGCACTGGGCATCGGCAAGGCCGCCCTGCGCAAGGCCGTGGCCTACGCCAACGACCGCCACATCTTCGGGCGCCCCATCGGTCAGAACCAGGGACTTGCCTTCCCGCTCGCCGACAGCCACGCCAAACTGCGGGCGGCCGAGATGATGGTCAGGGTGGCGTCGTGGCGCTACGACAACGGACTGACCTGCGGCGAGGAGGCCAACCTGGCCAAGTACCTCGCAGCCGAAGCGGCGTTCGATTGTGCCGATCGCGCGATGCAGACCCATGGCGGCTTCGGCTACGCCAAGGAATACGACGTCGAACGTTACTGGCGCGAGGCCCGTCTCATGAAGATCGCCCCGGTCTCGCAGGAGATGGTGTTGAACTTCGTGAGCAACAAGGTGCTCGGCCTTCCCCGGAGCTACTGACCAGGGGCGGCCATCGGGTCGCCCGTCTGGGCCGTTCCTCAGCGGTCCGGCCAGCCGAACCAGGCGTCGAGCCCGACGTCGGGTACCGATGCATGCTTCCACTCGAACAGTTCCCACAGGACGCCGTCGGGTCCCTCGACCATGAGGTAGTCGAGCTCTTCGAGCATTCGGATCTCCGACCGAAGGCCGATACCGGCTTCGGCCATCGACCTGGCCAGTGCAGCGAGGTCGGCCACTTGCATGCCCAGGTGGTGCACTGCATTTCGTCCCGCGTCGGGTGGCGCCTGGTCGTAGAAATTGAGGCGACCGTCGCCGATGCGCACCATGACGTTGCGGGCGCCGGCAAAGGTGTGATCGGCGAGTACCTCGGCGCCGAACCAGTGTCGGTACCACTCCAGCGCTGCGTCCAGGTCGGAGGCGAACAGGTGGGCGTGGTGCATGCGGGCCCGCACCGCCTGGGGTTCGGGACTCACGAGCCGTTCCCCGGATCCCGGTCGGGACCCCGCAAGGTCACTCCCCCGTCGACCACGAGCACCTGGCCGGTCAGATAGCGAGCGCGGTTCGAGGCGAGGAAGGCGACCGCGTTGCCGATGTCCCAGGGAGATCCCTCGATCTTGAGCAGACTCGAGTTCCGCCGAAGGTCACGGGCCTCGTCGCTCATGCCGGCGGCGTAGACCATCGGGGTGTAGACGGGGCCGGGGGCGACACAGTTGACGCGAATACCCTGTGACGCATGATCGACGGCCATGGCCTTCGTGAGGGCGATGACCGCTCCCTTCGAGGTCGAGTAGGCCGTCAGGTTTCGAGGGCGCAATGCCGAGATCGACGAAATGTTGACGATGGCTCCGCCCGGAGGCTCGTTGGCAGCCATGGCCGGCACGGCGAACTTCGAGGTCAGCATCATCGAGCGAACGTTGACTCGCATCACTCGATCCCAGCTCTCGACCGATTCCTCGACGACCGATCCCCTCGAGCCGATGCCGACGTTGTTGACCAGCACCGAGACCGAACCCCAGCGCTCGAGCGCGGCTGCGACCATCGCACCGCAGGTGGCCTCCTCGGTGACGTCGCCCTCGAAGGCGAACGCGTCACCGCCCTCGGCCACGATCGAAGCCACGGTGGCCTCGGCGGCGGCGAGGCGTCGATCGACCACCATGACCTTGGCACCCTCGCGGGCCAACAACACCGCGGTGGCCTTCCCGTTGCCGACACCTTCATCGAGGGCCGATCCTCCCCCTGACACGATGGCCACCCTCCCCTCGAGCAGCGACGCTTCCTCGTGACCGACGACGAAGCCGTTGTCGGGGCTCATGGCGTCGGTCATGGCCGGCCGGCTCCCGGTACCTCGACGGTCGTCACTTCGATCCGACCGTCGGTTCGTTCTGCCGCATGTGGACCTGACCCGGTATTGGTCAACACGAACAACGTGCGCCCGTCTTCTCCCCCGAGCATGGCGGCGAAACTGAAGCGACCATCGCCGGTGGGTACCCAGTCGGAGATCCGACCTCCCTCGTGGACCCTGATGACGGCTGGCCCACGTGGGTCGGTGACCCAGACTGCGCCCTCGGCATCGAGACAGATGCCGTCGGGGAAGTGCGGCCCACTCGCTACTCCTCCCACCCGGTCAGGACCGCCGAGGTCGGCCCAGATCCGACGGTTGGTGAGGGCGCCGGTGTCGGGGTCGCGGTCGAACGCGGTGAGGCGACTGGCCGTGGTCTCGCCCACGATCAACGTGTCGCCGTCGGGAGTGATGACCGCACCGTTGGGGAAGGCGAGGTCGTCGGCTGCCACCGATACCGACCCGTCGGGCCCGACCAATGCGAGCACGGCGGTTCGTTCCGCTTCCCCGCGGTGGCGGTCGAAACCGAAATTCCCGACATACGCCC